>JAFACJ010000065.1 GCA_023425615.1 Actinomycetes bacterium | reverse complement strand
CCGTCCGGCTGTGGGACATGACGACACGGAGGCAGCTGCCGGGACGGCTCGTCGGCCACACCGGCGAGGTCACGAGCGTCGCCTTCGCGCCCGACGGAAGACTCGTGGCCACCGCGGGCGGCGACGGCACCGTCCGGCTGTGGAGCCGAGACACCCGCGAGCAGTCCGGCGCGCCGATCAAGGCGAAAGGCGGCGTCGTCGCGTTCGTCGACGACACGACGCTCGCCGCCGCGGGCCAGGGCACCGTCGAGTTCTGGGACATCAGGACCCGCACCCGAGAGGGCACCCTCCGGATCGGCGAGGACCGGATGGTGGAACCGGGCCTGACGAAGGAGATCAGCCCCGACGGCTCGGTGCTCGCCTTCGGCAGGCGTTTCGACACCGTGCTGTCCCACGAGACCGTCTCCCTGTGGAACCTGCGGACCCGCGAGCGGATGGAACCGCCCGACATCCCCGCGGGGATCGAGCTGTCCGCGGACTTCACCGCCGACGGGAGCGCGCTCCTCGGCACCGACGCACAATGGCGGCTGGTGCTCTGGGACCTCAAGGAACGCCGCCTCCAGAGGACCTCCGTCCGGATCACCGACGACATCGCGGTCGGCCCCCGCAGTCCCGGAGGCCGTGCCGTCGTCGCCATGCCCAGCTCCCGGATCCGGCTCGTGGACCCCGGCACGGGAAGGGTCTCGGCCGAGCTCCCCGTACGCGACGGAGAGATCAAGCACCACGCCGCCTTCAGCCCGGACGGGTCGCTGATGGTCACCGGAAGACTCGGGGCGCCGGCGCTGTGGCGGCTGGCACCGCCCGCGCAGGCGCCCGCGGACGGGGAGCTCGTCGGCGCGGTCTGCGCGATCGGCGGCGGCGGGATGACCGCCGAGGACTGGCGCCGCTTCGCCCCTGACGCCGATCCGGCACTGGGAGGCGCGGCATGCGCCTGACGGCCTTCCGCACCCGGTTCCTGTCCGTCGCCTGCGCCGCCGCGGTGTGCCTGTCGCTGACCGCCCTGGGCCGGCGGTCCGAGCGGGTCGGGCTGGAGTTCGCCGCGGGCACCGCGTGGCTGGCCAGCCGGCAGGTCGGCCGGATCATGCTCGTGGACGGGATGTCCGGCCAGGTCAGCGGATCCGTCCCGCTGGACGGCGTGTACACGGCCGAGGAGCACCAGACCGCCGACCCGCTGCTCACCTGGCAGGCGTCGGCGCCGGAGCTGCGGTTCGTCGCCGCCCGGGATCTGCGCGCCGACGTCGCCGTCGCGCTGCCCGCTCCGCCCTCGCGGCTGGTGAGCTCACCGGACGGCGGCTACGCCTTCCTGGAGGGGAGGCCCGCGCGCTACATCCCGCGTGACCGGCTGCTGGAGTCCCGGGAGATCCCGGAGTTCTCCGGCGTGGCCGACGACGTCGTCGTCGACGCCTGGGGAGTGGTGTGGGCGCTCTCGCTGCGCGAGGGCAAGGCGGTTCCGCTCCGGGGAGGGCGCGCGGAGAAACCGGTGGTGTTCGGCTCTGTCCGCGGCACCGCCGAACTGATCCTCCGCGACGGTTCGGCGGCGCTGTTCGTCCCCGCCGAGGGGAAGGTCATCGACCTCAAGACGAGGCACGCGGTGGACCTGCCCGCCACCGGCGCCGGGCTCCTCCCCGTCGATGACCTGTCGGGCTCCTACGTCGCGGCGCTCCTGCCGCCGCGATCCCTGGCCGTCCGTAACACGACGGCCGGCTCACCGCCGAAGACCGTCCCGCTCGGCGACGCCACGACCCGCGTCGACCAGGCCGTCCAGCTCGGCGACCGCGTGTACGTGCCGGACCTGCCGACCGGGCGGCTCCTGGTCTACGACCTGGGCCAGGGGCGCGAGGCCGAGCCGATCCAGATCGACGACGAGAAGATCGCCTCCGCCGGCTTCGAGATGTTCGTCAAGGACGACATGCTCTGGGTCAACGAGCTCGACGGGCCCAACGCCCTGGTCGTCAGGGACGGCGAGTTCCGGCGCGTCCGCAAGTACGACGAGCCGGAGCGCGACCCCTCGCCGTCGCCGTCGGCGCTCCCCTCGACCCCGCCGAAGGTCGGCGATTTCACGGCGCCGCCCTCCTCCGAGCCCAAGACCACGCCCCCGTCGACGCGCCCGCCGCAGGCGTCGAAGCCCACCTCCCCGCCGAGCGCCTCACCGGAGCACCACGGGCCGACCGAAGGCAACCCCAGCGCCTCCCCCGAACCGTCCGCGGTACCCGCCCCGGGGAAGTTCACCTTGAACGGCCCGGCCGGCACCACGTTCAGGATGCTGTTCAGCCCGGACGGCAAGATGCTGGCCATCGGCAGCGGCGACCAGATCACCCTCTGGGACATGCCCTCGCGCAGACCGCACGGCGAACTCCAGACCTCGAACGCGGCGGTGGCGTTCAGCCCCGACAGCAAGACGCTGGCCGTCTCCTCGCCGGAGAACAAGGGCCAGACCGTCCTGCGCTTCGACGCCGGGACGCTCAAGCGCACCGACGATCCGGAACTGGAGGCGGTGGAGACCTTCGGCGGCGAGGAGTATCCCGTCGAGATCGACCATCTGTTCTACACCGGCGGGGGCCGGACCCTGTTCGGCTGGGGCGGGCCGTACTACGACAGCCATTCGTCATGGCGCGTCGTCTCCTGGGATCTGCGGAAGGGGGGGAAGTCCGACTCCATCGGCAGGGTCATCATCCGAGAGGACCTGAGGCCCTCCCCGGATGGGGAGCGGCTGCTCGTCTACGGCTACGGGACGGCATACGTGATCGGCCCCGAGGACCTCAAAGCGGCGGACTTCGACAAGGTCGCCGAGCGCATCTTCGTGGCGGACGAGGACGCCGGCATCTATGAGGGCACCGCCGAATGGTCCGGCGACGGCACCCGGGTGGTGACGGTCGCCGACAAGCTGGCCGTCTGGTCCCTGGACACCGGCGAGACACTGCACACCGTCGACTACGGCCAGGACCTGGACGACGTCACGACGGTCGCGGTGAACA
>JAFACJ010000652.1 GCA_023425615.1 Actinomycetes bacterium | reverse complement strand
GTCCTGCAGGTGCAGATCGTGGACTTCTTCGGCCGGGACGACACCCCGCGGCCGCTGCTGATCCGCAGCGGCCACGGGCCGGTGCTCGATGTGGACACGCCGGGTCACCGCACCACGTCCGAGACGCTGATCCCCCGCGCCGGAAGCGCGCTGCAGGCCACGCTCTACCGCTCGCCGGCCGGCGGAGGGCGCACCGTCCCTTTCTCCCACCCGGGGGAAGAGCTGATCTACGTCGTCGAGGGCACCGTCACGTACCAGGTGGGCGACCAGAGCTACGAGCTGTCGGCCGGGGACGCGCTCTGGCACCCGAGCGTCACCCCGCACAGCTGGGAGGCGGGCGGCGAGGGGGCGGTCACGCTGAACGTCAACACGCCGCCCGCCTGGTGATTCGACCTCAGGCCCGCCCCCCCGGGGCGGCGATGGGACGCCAGCCCAGGTGGGTCGAGAGGATCATCGCGCTCGACGGCGGCCCGTACTCGGCCAGACGTGCGATCAGCCGCTCGAACGCCTCCATCGACTCGGCCTCGATGCGCAGCATGCTGCAGGTGTCGCCGGTCACCCGGTAGATCTCCCGTACGCCGGGCCAGGAGGGGACCTCCGGATCGCGCATCAGGCATTGCGGCCCATAGCAGGAAACCCGGACGAACGCCGCGACGGTCCAGCCCGCCTTCACCGGGTCCACCCGGGCGTGGTAGCCCGCGATCGCCCCGGACTCCTCCAGCCGGCGAACCCGCTCGGTCACCGCGGGGGGCGACAGGTGCACCCGGCGCGAGAGCTCGCTGAAGGAGAGCCGGGCGTCGTCCTGGAGCTCACGCAGGATCGCCCAATCCATGTCATCCAACGGGATGCCTTTCACTCTAAAAGCGATCTTAAAGATCTCGATGATGATTGACGGCGAATAGCCGTTATCGCCGTTGATTAATCATTCCACGGAACCGTGCTCGGGGTGCATCATGCTCGGACCCGCAGCTCACCGGGTGGCCACAGGCCGCCCGATGGACGCATGTGAGAAAGAGGAAGACACCCGTGCGCACCCGACTATCCGAAGCGGAGGCCCGCCGGCTCGACGCGGCCGACCCAGGCCATCGCGACCTGTTCCACGTCCCGCCCGCGGACGGGGGACGATTCCCCGAGGCCGCCTACTTCGCCGGCAACTCCCTGGGCCTGCAGCCCAGGGCGACCAGGGCGGAGTTGCTGGAGGACCTGGCGGACTGGCAGCGCCTCGGCGTGGAGGGGCACCTGGAGGCGGGCCGTCCCTGGATGCCCTACCACGAGCTCCTCACCGAGCCCGCCGCGCGGCTGGTCGGCGCCCTGCCCGCGGAGACCGTCGTCATGAACTCCCTGACGGTCAACCTCCACCTGCTGATGGTCTCCTTCTACCGGCCGCGCGGCGCGCGCGTCCGGTTGGTGATCGAGGACAGCGCCTTTCCCTCCGACAGCTACGCGGTACGGAGCCAGGCCCGCTTCCACGGCCTGGACCCCGACGACGCCGTGGTCCGGCTGCGCCCCCGGGACGGTGAGGACACCCTGCGCAGCGAGGATGTCCTGGACTTCCTGCGGCGCGAAGGGGACACGGTCGCCCTCGTGCTGCTCGGCGGCGTCAACTACCTCACCGGCGAGCTGATGGACATCCCCGCGATCACCGCAGCCGGTCGGGCCGCGGGCGCGGTCGTCGGCTGGGATCTCGCCCACGCCGCCGGAAACGTCCCCCTGCACCTGCACGACTGGGGCGTCGACTTCGCCGCCTGGTGCTCCTACAAGTACCTCAACTCCGGCCCCGGCGCCCCGGGCGGCGTCTTCGTCCATGAGCGGCATCTCGGCGACACCGACCTGCCGCGCTTCGAGGGCTGGTGGAGTACCGAGCCGCAGACCCGGTTCCAGATGCGCCCGATCTCCCGGCCGCCCGCGACCGCCGACGCGTGGCAGATCTCGAATCCGCCGATCCTCGCGATGGGCCCGGTGCGGACCTCGCTGGAGCTCTTCGACGAGGTGGGCATGGCCGCCCTCCGGGAACGCAGCGAGCGGCTGACCGGTTACCTCGAAGAGCTGCTCGACGAGGTCACCGAGAATCGTCCCATCACCGTCGTCACCCCGCGGGACCCCGCCCGCCGGGGCTGCCAGCTCTCGCTGCGGATCGGCCGGGGCAGCGCCCGCGAGCTGGCCCACCGGCTGCGCCACGGGCACGGCGTCGTCACCGACGTCCGCGAACCCGACATCATCCGGGTCGCCCCCGCACCGCTGTACTCGACCTACCACGACTGCTGGCGGGCCGCCGAGGCGCTCGCCGAGACCGTGGCGGTGTCGGCATGACGGAACAGGACAAGATCGCCGTCGTCGGCGCGGGACTCGCCGGCTGCCTGCTCGCCTGCTACCTGGCACGCCGCGGCTATGCGGTCGAGGTGTACGAGCGCCGCCCCGATCCTCGCACCGGGACCCCCGAGCGGGGCCGATCGATCAACCTCGCGCTCTCCGAGCGCGGCCTGGACGCACTGCGGCGCATCGGCCTGGAAGAACAGATCATGGCCGACGCGCTGCCGATGCGAGGCCGCATGATCCACCCCGTCGAGGGTCCGCAGGACTTTCAGCGCTACAGCCACGACGGCGAGCACGCCATCAACTCGATCAGCCGGGGCGCGCTCAACAACGCGCTGCTGGAGGTCGCCGAAGCCATGCCCGGCGTTCGCGTCCACTTCGAGCACCAGCTCACGGGGCTCGACCCGGGAACCGGCGAGATGACCTTCCAGACACCCACCGGCGAGACGCGGGTGAGCGCCGCCGTCGTGCTCGGTGCCGACGGGGCCGGTTCCGTCGTCCGCGGCCACCTCGTCGCGCACCACGGGACCAGGGAGAGCACGGACTTCCTGGACTACGGCTACAAGGAGCTGACCATTCCGGCGGCGGACGGGGAGTTCGCCCTCGACCCGGGCGCCCTGCACATCTGGCCGCGCGGGACGTCGATGATGATCGCGCTCCCCAACCCGGACCGGTCCTTCACCTGCACGATGTTCTGGCCGAACACGGGCCCGTCGAGCTTCGAGGCGCTGGACGGCCCGGCCACCATCGAGCGCCACTTCCGCACGTACTACCCGGACGTGGTTCCGCTCGCCCCGAACCTGGTCGACGATTACCTGCACAACCCGGTCGGCCTCCTCGGCACCGTCCGCTGCGCC
>JAFACJ010000629.1 GCA_023425615.1 Actinomycetes bacterium | reverse complement strand
GCCCCACACCCCGCACGGTCCGGCGAACGCGGCACGGTGACCGAAGCTTTCAGACAGCAGACCCCGAACCATCCGCGCCCACGCTGTCTCCGCCCACATTGCTCTTCGCCCCCCGCCCCCGACGACGCCCAGAGCACGGGCCGAGAGTGCCGGTCGGCGAACGCCGAGCACGTCCCGCGCGACGCCGGTATCAGCGCGGGACCGTGGTCCCATGTGCCTGGGGCGCACGCGGCCATCCTGGGGGGTCTGTCTAGCGAATGGCTCTGTTGCGTAATCGGTGGTAGCTGTGCGTGATGACATGTCAGGGTGGAGGGTGCTGGAGGATGATGGGCTGTCGGATGTGGTGTTCTCGGGGTTGTCTGCGCTGGTCATCGAGGATGTGGGTGATGAGGGCGAGCTGATCCGGGTGGCGGCGCGGACGAGGGACGGGCCGGTGGCTTGCCCGGTATGTGGTGTGATGACGGCGTTGGTGCATGGTTGGTGCGGTCGGACGGTCGCGGATGTTCCGGTGGACGGCCGCCGGGTGGTCGTCGAGGTGCAGGTTCGGCGGTTGCGCTGTTCGCAGTGGGGGTGCCCGCGGCGGACGTTCCGCGAGCAGGTGCCGGGGCTGCTGGAGAAGTATCAGCGGCGGACGAGCCGGCTGGCCAGGCAGCTGGGCGCGCTGGTGCGGGAACTCGCAGGCCGGGCCGCTGCCTGCCTGTCGGATGCGCTGGCCGTTCCGGTGTCGTACTCGGTCGCGTTGCGGCTGCTCATGCGGCTGCCGCAGCCTGTCGTGGCGGTGCCGCGGGTGCTGGGCGTGGACGACTTCGCTCTGAAGCGCCGCCATCGCTATGCGACCGTCCTGCCCGGCCGCGGAGCCGACAGGCTGGAAGCCTGGCTGCGCGAGCATCCTGGGGTCGAGATCGTCTGCCGGGACGGGTCCCTCAGCTACGCAGAAGCGATCCGCCGCGCCCTGCCCGACGCGATCCAGGTCGCGGACCGGTGGCATCTGTGGCGGAATCTGTGCGACAAGGTCCTGGCCGAGGTCCGCTCCCACAGCGCCTGCTGGGCGACCGTGAACCCGCCCCGGCCAGGCGGTTTCCACGAGCAGACCACCCGCGAGCGCTGGCAGCACGGGCTGACCTGGAGCCAGGTGGTCATGGCGGCCAACGCGCCCATGCTCTACCGCACGGCTCTGCTGGAAGGCCGCCCCGACATCGGGGTCATGGCCACCGGTCAGGTCGTCGGCCTGATCGACGACCTGCCGACCTGCGCCGAACTGATCACCCGCATCGCCACCGAGGCGGAGGACGTCCTGACCCGCCTGGAACGAGGCCGGAGTAACTGAGGCACCGTTTCAGCGCCGCCTCCCGGTGACCGGGAACACGACTCCTGCCACCACACGGTGCTTCCTACGCTGGGCCCGTCCATCGGCCCGCACCCCGCCGACGGATAGAGAGGAGAGATCGATGCCGAGCGGTACCGAGGCCACCCGAGGGCGGCGCCCCGTGGAACGGCTGCGACTGGTCGACGTGGCCGGCTTCGACCACGAGACCGACGTCCTGGTGGTCGGCTTCGGCTGCGCCGGCGCGGCCGCGGCGCTCGAAGCGGCGTCCGCGGGCGCGCGTGTGACCGTGCTGGAGCGGTTCTCCGGGCCGGGAGGGTCATCAGCGCAATCAGGCGGCGAGATCTACCTCGGCGGAGGCACGCCGGTACAGAAGGCATGCGGTTTCGACGACACTCCAGATGACATGTACGACTACCTCCTCGCGGCACTCGGACCCCACGCCGATGCGGAGAAACTGCGGCTGTACTGCGAGGAGAGCGTCGAGCACTTCACCTGGCTCGAAGCGCGCGGCGTGGAGTTCCAGCCTTCGCTCTACGACGCGCCCGCCTGGATGGCGCCGACGAAGGACGGCCTCATGTGGCTCGGCGAGAACGCCTGGCCGTTCACCGCGCTGGCCCGTCCAGTGCCGCGGGGCCACCGCCCGCCGGTCGAGGGCTACGCGGGGGCGCTGCTCATGGAACGGCTGGCGGGCGCGGCGACCGGCGCGGGAGCCGTCCCGCATACCGACACCCGGGCCGACGCGCTCATCGTGGACGAGACGGGGCGGGTGTGCGGAGTGGCGGCCACCCGCTTCGGGGAACCGGTCAGCTATCGCGCCCGCAAGGCCGTCATCCTCACCACCGGTGGGTTCGTCGACGACGAGGAGATGCTCGCCGACCACGCACCCGCGCTGCTCGGCCACGGCAAGGTGAGTGACGGGGGCGACGACGGCAGCGGCATCCGCATGGCCGTCGCCCTCGGCGCCGCGACCAGGCGCATGGGGTCGGTGGAGGCGGCTTTGACCGTCGTCCCCGAAGCGGCGTGCCGCGGCATCCTCATCGACGCGCTCGGGCGGCGCTTCATCAACGAGGACGTCTACCCCGGAAGGTTCAGCCACATGGCGCTGCACCGCCCCGCCCCCTGGTGGCTGATCATCGACCAGGACGGCTACGAGGCACTCGCCCCCGGAGGCGCCCCGCCCGACCACGTAGCCGAGACGGCAGCGGAACTGGAGGCGGAACTCGGCATCCCCGAAGGCGGCCTGGAGGACACGATCGCCGTCTACAACCGCCACGCCGTGCGCGGCGAGGACCCCTTCTTCCACAAGAACGCCCTATGGCTGCGTGCGCTGAAGCCGCCCTTCGCCGCCATCGACCCCCGCACCGCCGCCCGCGCGGTGGAAGGCCGCAAGGACGCCACGGGCCTTTCCGGCTTCACCCTGGGCGGCCTGCGCACGACCGCGGACGGGGAGGTCCTGCACGTGTCCGGTCATCCGATCCCCGGCCTGTTCGCGGCAGGCCGAGCCGCCTCCGGCATCCATGGCGAGGGCTATGTCAGCGGCACCTCTCTGGGCGACGGCACCTTCTTCGGCCGCCGCGCCGGCCGCAAGGCCGCCTGACCGGAGACGGGAGCGCCCAGGCGATCGACCAAACGATGCATCTCCCCCCTGAACCGGACTCGAGCGTCGGCTTCATGCCACTCCAGGACCGTCCCGTCGAGCCGGACCAACCCTCCGGTGAAGAATCCGTGGAGCAGCCAACTGAGCATGTTGACCAGCGTGGTGAGGTCCTCCTCGCCCATGCCGGTGCGGCAGAGGAACCGATCGTTCACGATCTGGATCACCGGAGCCGCATAGGCGCCTTCCACGTGGGGCAGGTCCGCAGCGTCCTGGAGGCTCAGCTGCTGCCACAGGGAGACGGCCTTTCAGGGGAAGTGGCGGTGCTTCCGGGAAGTCGGCCTCCTGGATGCAGCTTGTGTGCGATGCTGCAACGAGCAGGAGCTTTCAAACCTTGTTCGGTTCCCCAAACTTGGGGATGCTCCCTAGGGATTCTGAGCGATTTTCATGTTCCCCGTGCATGCGGGGATGGTCCCAATCCCCGGTGAGTGAACCCGCGATGCGGCGATGAGCGCAGCTCTGCCGCACGCCGCAACCGACAGGCGGCCCCGCCTGGACCGGTGATGGGCTGACCGCAGGCAGCGGATCGACCCCGGCCGGCAGGTGAGCACCGGGCTGATCCGGGCTGCCACTGAAATTCTCGCCGATCTTTCTCGAAGACCTCTGTCAGACGGCCGATCAGCCGAAGCCGCCCTCTAAGGGCAGGGCTGGTGGCATCGACCCGGTAGCCGTCCTACCGCTGCGCG
>JAFACJ010000549.1 GCA_023425615.1 Actinomycetes bacterium | reverse complement strand
CCTTATCCGTGGCACCCGACTTGCCCATCGAGGGCTTGCCGCAGAATTTGCCGACTACCTCCTTAAAAGAGGAATCCTCACCGTTGTCAGGAAGAACAGATCTGGTGGCGATATAGTTGTCAGAGTTGTTCCTGAGTATCGAGACATGATTGTCGATTTTGCTGATAATGGAACAATTCACCCAGAGCTTGAACCGTTCCTAGGTAAGTATGCAAATGGCAAAAAGAATCAGTGATTCTCTTTCGCCCACGGTGAGGGCTGTTGGCCGCTGCATGATCGCAGGTTCTGACCGTGGACGAGGTGGTCCGCTTTCATCTGGTTGGACCCTGTGAGCTGTTCATGGGTCCGGCAGAGTGGATCTTGGCTTATCTGATGACACACCCAGAGCACTTCCCGTATTCGTACCCGGATACCTATCCCCGCGAGGGCTTCTCAGACTTTGGAAAGGCCGTACAGATCGCAGCCAGCTTTGTAGTAGCCACGCTGTGACCAGCAGAAACCCGCCGCATGATCCATACGCGGCCGCCCATGTTGGCTCCACGTTGGCTCCATCGCCATGGCACTGGCTGTCAGCAGGCGACACTCACCGGCAAGCCAAACCATGCGAATACGGGGCACCTAGGCATCAAATGGCACCATCGATCACATGCCGGCAAGGGTTGATCATGGGTCGAGCGGGCTCTTAGTCAGCGGGTCCGGGGTTCGAGTCCCTGGCGGCGCACCCACCGTGACCAGCGCGTTCCTTGATCATCGGGGACGCGCTGGTCTGTTTTTTGTGGTGGTTTGTTCCGGGCGTGTGCTCCATGTGTGCTCGGCTGTCGTGATCCTGTCGCGGGTGGTCCCCGACGGCCGTCACGCGGCACCCGCATGACCCTGTTCATGGGCACATCACAGCGTCCAGAGCGGACGGCCCGCGCCCGATTGAAGCGGTCTGGATCTGACGGAGGCTCTGCCCAACCCGGATCGCTTCACCGCGAGCACGACGACAGTCTGACGGCCTGGCCGTGGTCGTCTCGGCCAGGTCCGAAACTGTGCCGTCATCCTCATCTGCCGATGACCGGACGTTCGTACAAGGTGAGTAGAGCGTCGCCCTTCCGTGCTCACCCACTGGGCGGAGAAGAACAGGAGTACTCCCCGTGGCCAGCCAGACGGTGGAGCGGCTGCCCCAATACCGTCTACACGGTCATGAGGACTTCCTAACGTGAACGTTCAACCGTCGTAAGGGCGCCGACTCGTCCGCTCCAACGTTATGATAGCCATCCCGTCGGACCGTGCCTAAACAGCAAAGATCTCACCGGAGCCGTAGGTTTCCACGAGTTCCTCCAGGTATCGGTTCACCTTAACGTTCTGTGCCTCCGGGTCGAAGACACACCTGGACAGTGATGCAATGACTACAGATTCGACGCGCGCCCCCGGCGTGATGATCTCCCCGGCTGCCTACGGGGCCCTGAGTGAGGCTCTTACCGCGATCATTTGGAACAAGAAACCGTTCGAGGTGTACATCCGGCGAGTGCTTCGCGGACGGCCCGAGCTGCTTACAGGACTCAACTTCAATGAGGTCAAAGCGAAGGTCTCCGATGAACTGATTGATCAGCTCATGGCCGACGAAGATCGCTACCAGGCATTCACCATGGCACTCATGAACGAGATCGCCGACATGGAGAGCTTCCCCAACCTCGAAAGGCAGCCGAACGACCGCGCGCTTCACCTCGACCGAGCGCACAAGGCAGTCGCCAACCTCCGTCGCTTCGTCGTGAAGTACAACGGAGAGCAGCAAGGCACTCAGCAGCTCGCCGAGGAGCTTGCAGAACTCCGGGAGCAGGTACAGGAGCGGCGAGACTTCGCGACCACCCTCAACGAGCTCAAGAATGAATACCTCATCCTGACGGCCGCGACGAACACGAAGCAGCGTGGATTGGACTTTGAGCCGTTCCTGTACAGGCTGTTCCGGCTCTTCGATCTTCAACCACGGCTGTCCTACAGCCTCGAGCATAAGCAGATCGACGGCTCGATGACCTTCGATACCGACGACTACATCATCGAAGCCAAGTGGCTCAAGGGAGCAGCAGAGCACAAGGACGTCTCGTACTTCGCGTCGAAAGTCGGTGAGAAGAGCAAGAACACATTGGGCTTGTTCGTCAGCGTGAACGGCTTCAGCAAGGGAGCCAGAGAGACCTACCGAACGAGAACCGTGTTCATCACATTCGACGGCGAGGACCTCTTTTTCGTCCTAGACGGACGGATCCGGCTCGACGAATTGCTCCGCTTCAAGAAGCGTCATGCCAGTGAGACCGGCAGCTGCTACTTTCCCGTCCGCGAGATCCTCGCCCAAGACTAGGTTCTGTCTTAAGTGAGTCAGCAGCCAGTCGTTGATGACGGCGATGTGCGGGACGATCTCATAGCCGACGGCGAGCTTGTCATACCGGGCGGCCACGGCTAACAAGTGAGGTTTTCCCAGAGAAAGTGGCCTGACCTGCGGGAATCTATCGGGCAAGCGGGCGATAAGGCACTTGTTGGAAACCTCTGAAACGAGGGTGGGGCTCTCGGTAAGCAAGTGGTTCACCACAAACCGTGCTCGCCGAAGGGCCCCACGTGATCGCTCATCCTGCCATGCTCGACGTGTCCCGAGAGCTGGTTTCGTATGTCTCCTCGCTGCTTGGCCGCCACCGCCGCTCGATCGGGACGCCGCGGGGCAGCAGGGCGCTGGCCTGCTGGAAGCAGGCGGTGTTCGTGCTGGTGTGGCTGCGGTCCAAGCCGAACCTCACCGTGCACGGGGCGGCGTTCGGAATCTCCCAGTCCACCGCCTACCGCTACCTGCACGAGGCCATCGACGTCCTAGCCGACCAGGCCCCGGACCTGCACGAGGCCCTGGAACGCGCGGCCGCCGACGGCTTGAGCCACCTGATCTTGGACGGCAAGGTCTTCGCCACCGACCGGTGCCGCATGAAAACCGTGTCCGTCAAAGGCCGGATCATCGACGAGCGGTACTCGGGAAAGACCAGCGCCTTCGGCGGCACGTCATCCCTCGCCTCCTTTCCCAGAAGTGCCGCCAAGGTCAGCGCGGGCTCGTCCTGCGGAGACGCGAGCCGAACCAGGAGGCGGGCGCAGACGAGCGCGTCATAGGCCGCCTGGTGAGGCCGGAGCTCCTGGCCGAGGCCGACGGCCAGCGAGAAGGCTTCGGCGAGGGAGCCCAGCGGCCGCTCCCCCGTTGGCGGAGCCGGCTGAGGGCCCTCGCATGCCGAAGCCCCGCCCACGGTCCCCGAGTATGCGGGAGCCGCCGACAGGGCCGAAGGGCGGACTTTGCAGGATGGAGAGCGTTTCCAGGTCGTATGCGGCGAGCGCTCGGAAGATCGGCGGGATTCGCCGCCCGTCCTCTGGACGAGCCCGTTCAGAGATCGTTCAGGTCTCGCCCAGGGCGGCGGCCGAGGCTCTGGGGTGTCAGAAGCACTCCGAGCAAGGGAGCACCCCGAAATGGGTTCCAGCAACACCAAGAAGGCCGGCCTCCTCACGTTGGCCGCCGCCGCGGGCGCCACGGCCTTCTTCATGACCGGGGCACCGTCCGCCACCGCCGTGGTCCCGGACGTGTTCAGCAAGTTCGACAACGCCGAGACGGTCGTCGCGGGCGGGACGAAGTCGTTCACCCTGCCGCTGCCGTCAGGTGCCTTCTTCATCAGCGCGAAGCTGTCCCCGGTGGCCCTCGGCGACGGCGAGCGGACCATCGTCTGCGAGCTGAGCTCGAACACCAACTTCGACATCAGCACGACGACCATCCCGTCGAGCCGGTTCGAGTCGATGGCGCTGCAGCTGGTGCGGACGGCGCCCAGCGCGACCACCGCGGTTCTCACCTGCAGCCAGTCCGGCGGCGTCGGCAGCACCGAGCTGAGGCACATCAAGGTGACCGCGATCCGGGTCAACTCCGTGTCGGACACGCCGTTCTAAGCGAGGAGCGAGGCCTCCTCACAGGCTTGGGCGGGCGGCATTCCGATGCCGCCCTTCCAGGCCTCCCGGAACGACTCGAGCCCCAGGCCGTCGCGGGCGGCGGCCATGCGGAGCGCCCGCCTGTCCCTCTCCGAACCGGGGACGGGAATTCCGAGGTCGGCGCGCATCGCCTCGGCCGCGCCGAGCAGTGTCGCGGCGCGGCCGAACAGCCCTTTGTCGGCCGCGAGCTCGGCCAGGTCCTCCAGGCACGACGGCAACGAGCTGCCGAACCCGCGCGCCCGGTAGAGACGCAGGCGCTCCAACTGCAGGTCCAGTGCCCGGCTTCCGTCGCCGAGGTCCCTGGCCACCAGCGCGGCCGTCCGGAGGGCGGCGCCCATGCCCTGGCCGTCATCGGCGGCCCGGTAGGCGAGGAACGACTGCTCCGCCAGCTCGGCGGCGCAGTCGAGGCGTCCTGCCCGCAGCGCCACCGCGGCCTGCTGGTCCAGGCAGAATCCGAGCGGCTGCGGTAGGCCGGTGCGGCGCGCGGATTCCACCGCTTCCCGCAGGATCCGGTCTGCGTTCCGCTCGTCGAGGTCACCGGGCTGGTCGAGCATCAGCCGGGCCAGATGGGCCAGGGTGAGCGCGGCGCCGTGATGATCGCCCGCCCGTTTGAGCTCGGGCACCGCCTGCTCCGTACGGAAACGGGCGAGGGGGTAGTCGCCGCGGGCCCAGGCGATCAGGCCGAGAGCGGATTCGATCCGTGCCCTGGTCACGGCGTCGGCCGACGGCATCGCCTCGACGGCGGCCGATTGGGCCCGCCTCAGGTCGCCGTGCATCACCGCCATCGAGGCCACCGCGTACCCGAGACGCGCCCAGAGCGGATCAGCCGGGTCGGTGAGTCGGCCCTGGGCCTGTTC
>JAFACJ010000522.1 GCA_023425615.1 Actinomycetes bacterium | reverse complement strand
GCTCCTGGTTGGGAAGTGGGGCTCCCGGCTGGGAGGCGGGAGCCCCGTGGGGTCAGGGTTTGAAGATGCCGAGTTTGAACAGGCGGCCGAGGATGGCGTTCTTGCCTCGGCCGAACTGGGTGGCGAGGGACTCCAGGGGCTCGCCCTGGCCGATGAGGGCGAGCAGGCGGGCGTCCTCTTCGGGGGTCCACGGGGTGTAGGCGTTGGGGTGGCGTTGGCGTAGGGAGCTCACGGAGCGGCGGGTCGGGAGGTCGATGACCGCGATGTCGTCGAGGGGTGCCTCGGTGACGACGGAGCCCTTGTCGAGTGCTCTTAAAGTGCCGTTGCCGAGGATGAGGCGGTCGGCGTTGACGCTGAGCTCGCAGACGGGAAGTCCTTCGTGCGGCTGCGGCCTGGTGAAAGTCAGGTGTATCTCCATGCCGTCATCATCCGCCGCCCCATCCAAGATCGTTCACCCCCTGTGGAAAACTCCCTCGCCGGAGTGAACCGGGGTGATGGCGCTCCCTCGAAAGACCTACAGGGGAACTCTGCCCGGGGCGCGATGCGCGTTCGCAGTCGCGCGGAGGAGGTTGGAGGCCGATCGCATCCACCGAGGAGGAGAACATGAGACTGGCACGGGGAACGGCCGCGACCGTGGCCGCCGCGGTGGCCCTGGGAGCGGTGATACCGGCCGGCGCCATCGCGGGTGAACCCCAGCATCCCAACAGCCCCCAGGAAAGGACGGCGAGCGGTAGGGGAGAGCTGCTGTCGGCCGTGAAGGTGCGGACGTACACGGCTGCGCAGGTCGTCAAGCGCCTTAAGGCGGAAGGCTTCGACGCCAGGACCGTCAAGTACGGTGTCGACACTTACCGGCTCGTCTACCGGACGGTCGACGGGCACGGGAAGCCGACGAAGGCGAGTGGTCTCCTGGTCGTCCCGAAGAACGGGAACAAGCGCCTTGAGTTCGTCTCCTACACGCATGGGACGAGTAGCTACCGGCCCGATGCGCCGTCCACGGCGCCCGGAGACGGGTTCATCCAGGGTGCTCCTCTCACCTACGGGACGGCGGGTTTCGCCACCGTGGCCCCCGACTACCTCGGTTTGGGTCTCGGTCCCGGTACGCATCCCTGGATGGATGTCCGTACGGAGACCTCCGCGTCGCTCGACATGCTTCGTGCCGCTCGTGCTTTCCTGCCGCGTAAGGGCCGTCAAGCGCGTAGAGACGTCTTCGTGACGGGCTTCTCCCAGGGGGCTTCGGCTGCTTTGGGTCTCGCCCGTGAGCTCCAGCGTGGGAAGAAGTGGTTCCGGTTGCGTGCCGTTGCTCCCATCAGCGGCGCGTACGACATGGAAAGTGTGGCGTTGCCGTCGATGCTCGCGGGCAAGACGCAGCCGAAGGTGACCGTGGCGTACGCGTCCTACCTTCTGGTCGCCTGGAATAGGAAGGCGCACCTCTACGACCGTCCGGAGGATGTCTTCAAGCAGCCGTACGCGAGCCGGGTGGAGAAGTACTTCGACGGTTCCACGCGGGGTGAGGTCATGCTCCAGGGTCTCCCCGACACGCTGGACGAACTCCTCACCCCCAAGGGCTTTGCTTTGCTGAAGAAGCCCACGGGGAGTTTCGCGAAGGCGCTCCGCGAGGAGGACACAATCTGCCGCGACTGGACGCCCGGAGTTCCCGTCCGGCTCTACTACGAGACCCGCGATGAGCAGGTGGTCCCGGCCAACTCCACCTCCTGTCACGCCTGGCTGAAGTCCACTCTGCGAAGGCTGCCCGCCAAGACCTACGGCGGCTCTCCCCACCTCGGTTCGAACCTCGCGGGCACCGCCAAAGCCGTCCGCTGGTTCGCGTCCTTCTGAGGCGGTCTGGCTGAGGCGGTCGGGCGAAGGCGGTCAGGAGTCGGGGTCTTGCCGCTGGGATGCCTGGCGGAGGGAGAGCAGCGGAAGGAGCGGGAGGAAGCGTGCACGGCGCTTGAACCTGCCGCGGGCTCGGGCCACCAGTTCGGGGAGTGGGGGCTCGGGCTCGGCGGCGGTTCGCGGGTGGGCGAGGATGGTGGGGTGGGGGCGGCCGCGCAGGGTGATGGCTTGGCCGGCCTCCCAGCGGAACGCCTCCAGCGGGTCGCAGTCCTCCAGTGCCTCGGCGGAGGCCAGGACGCGCAGCGGGGAGGCGGTTTTGGCGAGGTCGCTCAGCCGTGCCGCCTCGTTCACCGGGTCGCCGATGACGGTGTATTCGAAGCGTTGCTCGGCTCCGATGTACCCGGCGACGACTGTCCCGACGGAGATACCGATCCCCGCGGTCACTTCGGGCACTTCCAGCGGTAGCCGTACGGCCATCTCCCGCCCTGCCGCCAAGGCGTGTCCGCCTGCCTCTTCCAGTGGGGTGGGGGCGCCGAAGACGGCGAGTGCGGCGTCGCCTTCGAACTTGTTGATCCACCCGCCGTTGCGGTTGACGCAGTCGACGACGACGCCGAAGAACAGGTTGAGCAGCGTGACGACCTCGTCCGGCGGACGTTCGGCGGCCATCCGGGTGGATCCGGCGAGGTCGACGAACAGTACGGCCACTTCTTTGATCTCGCCTCCGAGGGAGATCTCGGAGTTGATGGCGAGTTCCGCCACGTCGCTGCCGACGTGGCGGGAGAAGAGGTCTTGTAGTCGTTCGTGTGCGCGAAGCCCGGAGACCATGCTGTTGAACCCGGCCTGGAGTTGTCCCAACTCGCTGGCGTCGTAGACCTCTATGGCCGTCTGCAGGTCGCCTTTCGCGACCCGTGCCATGCCTTCCCGTACCGCTTTGACGGGATCCCCGACGGCTCGCGCGGCTTCGGACGTCACGAGGAAGCTGATGAGGAGCGCGACGATGCCGAGGACGAGGCTGGAGAACGCCGCTTCGGTGCGTTTGAACTCCGGATCCGTCAGGGCGACGATCGCGATGACGATGAGGCCGAGCAGTGGGACGGCCGTTCCGAGCGCCCAGGCGAGCATCGCGCGGCTCTTCACCCGGGACATCAAGTGTTCGCGTGGAGGTTTGACGGCGAGGACGAGCGCCGCGGCGGGACGCAGCAGCCGTTCGGCGAGCAGATACACCAGCGCCAGGGTGGTTATCGCGCCGAGAAGGCAGGTCATCGCCATCTTCAGAGCCATCAACGGCCCGTAGAAGGAGTTGAGGATGGTCCATCCGACCGCGCCGACACCCCACAGCACGGCCTGGATCAGGGTCAGCCGTGCGGGTCCGAGGAGTACCGCGTGGCGTTGTTCGCTGTCGGGTGTCCCCTGGTCCCGTACGAGCCTTCGTACGGGTGCGAAGACTTTGAGCCCCCACCACATGACCAGTGGTCCCGCGATCACCGGGTAGGACAGGAACGCGATCAGGTTGATCATGTCCACGTTGTGGTGGAGCCTGTCGACCTCGTCGGGGTTGGGCAGGACGACGAGCACGAAGACGAGGACGACCGCGCCGCCGATGCCGTTGGCCACGGTCACGACGGTGGCCAGCAGCCAGCGCACCCTCAGTTCCAGGCCGTTGCGCGGCGCGCCGGGGAAGGCTGCGAGCTTGGCCCCGAGGAGGTCGAGGCTGTGTGACATATGGTCCCGGTTCACCCCATCACCTCCGCCGCGCGTCACTCTACGCACCCCCCGTTCGGGACGAAAGCCGCAGGGCGTATTCAGAGAGTGCGCCTTGGAGGGCGCCTGATGTTATGACGCACAACACAAGATGCGTGTTCCGGACGTCTGTCTACTCATAAGTAATATGCGGTCACCCTATACGGAGGCTTGTCATGACCGCTTCACCCGCCACCACGCCGCCCCCCGGATCGCCCGTCCCCGAACAGCGTCTGGAGCTGCTCGAACCGCAAGACCTGCTGCAGAGCGGTACCTACGACGAGTGCTTCGGCTGTGGAACGGACCACGAAAGCGGCTTGAAGGTCCAGCGGACGGGCGCCGAGAGCAACGCCGTCTACGGGCACTTCACCGTCACCGCCGAGCACCAGGGATCTCCGGGGCTGGCGCACGGAGGCATCCTCGCCACCGCCATGGACGAGATCCTCGGCACCGCCGCGTGGAACCTCGGACGCATGGCCGTCACCGGCCGTCTGGAGACCGACTACCGGCTTCCCGTCCCGGTAGGCACCGTCGTCCACCTCAAGGCGTGGTGCACGGGAGTGGACGGGCGCAAGATCTATGTGCAGGGAGAAGGCCGCATCGACTCCCCCGACGGGCCGGTGGCGGTCCAGGCCGCCGCGCTCTTCCTGGAGGTCCCCCGGGAGCACTTCTTCGACGGACGCTGACGTCACAGCGAGACGATCCGGTAGCGCTTCGCCAAAACGTGACACTTGTACTCACCCGCCGCTATGACAAAGCGACTCCTAGAGACGTTAGCGTGCCAGTCATGCGGCTCACTGGCATCATCGCTCCGGATCGTCCCCTCCTCGTCGTGGCCGCCGAGGAGGAAGCGGTCCATCTGAACGACGACTTCCCCCTCCTCCTCACGGGGATAGGCAAGGTCAACGCGGCGGTGGCCGTCGCCCGTGTCCTGGCCTCCCACCGGCCCTCGGAGGTCGTCAACCTGGGCACGGCCGGTGCCCTCAAGCCCGGCATCAAGGGCACACACGAGATCTCCCGGGTCATCCAGCACGACCTGGACGGCGTGGCGATCGAGGCGCTGATCGGACGTCCCACGGGCCGCTCCTTCGACCTGGGGCACGAGGGTCCCATCCTGGCCACCGGCGATGTCTTCGTCTCCGCGGAGGGAGTACGCGCCGCGCTGGCCGCCCACGCCGACCTCGTGGACATGGAGGGATACGCCGTGGCCGCCGCCGCCCGTGCCGCCGGAGTCCCCGTCCGCCTCGTCAAGCACGTCAGCGACACCGCTGACGAGGAGGCGGCCATGACCTGGAAGGACTCGATCGAGGCGTGCGCCCGCGACCTGGCCGCCTGGGTCGTGACCCACCTCTAGCCACAGAGCCGGTTACAGAACCCCTCGGAGGGGGCGCACGGTCCGTGCCGGCGGCGCCGGAACGGGAGGACGACGAAGCCCTGCTCCGCCCGAGCGGGCGGAGCAGGACGCGGTCGAGGGCGTCAGGCGACGGGTTCGAGTTCGCGTGACTGTTCGCCGACCTCCTTTTCGGGCGTGTCCTCGAAGCGGTGCGACCAGTGCCGTGCCGCGCTGAGCAGGCCCAGTGCCGCGACGACGGTGATGAGGATCAACGCGGGCCGGAAGCTGCCGGGCATCTCCCCGCGGGTGATGGGCGAGCCGGAGACGACGGCCGTGACCACGGCGAGCACGACCGCGCCGCCGATCTGGAAGGACGTCTGCACCAGCCCCGAGGCCAGGCCCTGTTCGTCGTCGGACACGCCGGTGGTGGCCTGGGAGTTCAGCGAGCTGAAGGCCAGGGCGAAGCCCGCGCCCAGGAGCAGGGCGGTGGGCAGGATGACGGTGGCGAAGCGGGGCTCGGCGTCCGCCCGCAGGAAGAGGGCGTAGGCGGCGATGAAGGCGAGCATGCCCAGGCTGACCAGGCGGACCGGCCCGTAGCGGGTGATGAGCCTGCCCATGGCAGGCCCGGAGAAGGCGACGATGAGCCCGGCGGGCAGCAGGGCGAGCGCCATCTCCAGCGGTGACCAGGCGAGGACGGTCTGCAGGTAGAGGGCGACCAGGAACTGGAACGCCGCGTAGGAGCCGAAGACCGTCATCGCCGTCAGATTGGCGCCGACCAGCAGCTTGTTGCGGAAGATGCCGAGCCTGACCAGCGGGTGCGCCATCCGCCGCTCGACGGCGAGGAAGGCGGCGGCCAGCGCGAGGACCAGGGCGAAGGAGCCGAGGGTGCGCACGGACGTCCAGCCCGCTTCGGGCGCGCTGACCACGGTGAACACCAGCAGGAGCAGCGCCCCGGTCGAGGTGGCCGCGCCGAGCAGGTCGTGGCCGCCTTCGGCGCGTTCGGAGCCGCGCGGGATGAGGAAGTACCCGGCGACGAGGGCGAGCAGCGCCAGGGGCGCGGGCAGCAGGAACACCGCGCGCCAGTTCAGCTCCGACAGCAGCCCGCCGAGGATCAGGCCGGAGGAGAAGCCGCTGGCCCCGAACACGGTGTAGATGCCGAGGGCCCGGTTGCGGACCGGCCCCTCGGGAAAGGTCGTGGTCAGGATCGACAGGCCGGCGGGCGCGGTGAACGCCGCCGCCACGCCCTTGACGAACCGGGTGGCGATGAGCAGCGCCCCGTTGGCGGTGAACACGCTGAGCAGGGAGGCCAGCGCGAACACCGCGAGCGCGATGAGCAGCACCCGTCTGCGTCCGAGCAGGTCAGCGGTGCGCCCGCCGAGCAGCAGCAGCCCGCCGTATCCCAGGACGTAGCCGCTGACGATCCACTGCAGTGTCGCGGTGGACAGGCCGAGGTCGGCCTGGATGGCGGGGAGCGTCACGCCGACCATCGAGACGTCGAGCCCGTCGAGGAACAGGACGGTGCACAGGACGAGAAGGGTGCCCCAGAGCCGGGGCGACCATCGTGTGTCTTCGGGGGAAGGGGACGAGGTCTCGTGCACAGTGCCGTGAGAGATCATGGGGCCGAAGTTACATGCACATGCATCGAATGTGCAAGCATTAAATGCAGATGCATAAAATTCTGCCGCATGCTACTCTGGCGGGCGTGAGCGAGGCGCGTGAGCAGGTGGAGGAGTGGCGCGAGCTGGCCCGCCAGGTCGCCGCGCTGTCCTGCCGTCTGGACAAGGCACTCCACGGCCACGGTCTGGGCATGAGCGAGTTCGAGGTCCTCGACCGCCTGGCCGACCACCGCGGCAGCTGCGAGGGACTGCGCATGCAGGAGCTGAGCGAGGCGGTCCATCTGACGCAGAGCGCGCTGTCCAGGGCCGTCGCCCGGCTGGAGAAAGAGGGCCTGGTCCGGCGCAGCATGTGCCGTGAGGACCGCCGCGGCGTCTTCGTCACCCTCACCGAGGAGGGCGAGCGCCGCTGGGAGCAGGCGTGTCCCGACCACAGGGCCGTCATCAGCGAGGCCTTCGCCCGCTGACGGAGCATCCGGCACGGCGATGAGGGCGGATCCCTTCCGGGGTCCGCCCTCATCGTCCACGCGGTGTGCTAGATGTGCTCGGCGGGGATGACGCCGAGCCGTCCGGCCTGGAAGTCCTCGAAGGCCTGCTGGAGTTCGGCGCGGGTGTTCATGACGAACGGGCCGTAGTGGGCGACGGGCTCGCCGATCGGTCGCCCGCCGAGGAGGATGACGTCGAGGGCGGGCTTGTTGGAGTCCTGCTGTGCGTCGGCGGACAGGGTGATGCTGGAGCCCTTGCCGAACACCCCGAGCTGGCCGCCGTGGATCGGGCGGTGCGCGGTGCCGACGGTCCCGCGTCCGGACAGGACGTAGGCCAGGGCGTTGAACTCCGGGTTCCAGGGCAGCGTGAGCCGGGCACCGGGGCTGACGGTGGTGTGGATCATGGTGATCGGCGTGTGCGTCATGCCGGGACCGCGGTGCCCGTCGAGCTCGCCCGCGATGACGCGCAGCAGCGCGCCGCCGTCGTGCGTGGTGAGCAGGGTGATGTGGGAGCCGCCGATGTCCTGGTAGCGCGGCGGGATCATCTTGTCCTTGGCGGGCAGGTTCACCCACAGCTGGAGCCCGTGGAACAGGCCGCCGCTCATGACGAGCTGCTCCGGCGGCGCCTCGATGTGCAGCAGGCCGGAGCCCGCGGTCATCCACTGGGTGTCGCCGGGGCCGATCTTGCCGCCGCCTCCGGCGGTGTCCCGGTGGTCGAACTCGCCGTCGATGAGATAGGTGACGGTCTCGAAGCCGCGGTGGGGGTGCCAGGGGGTGCCCTTGGGCTCGCCCGGCGCGTAGTCCACCTCTCCCATCTGGTCCATCATGATGAACGGGTCGAGGTGGCGCAGGTGCACGCCGGAGAAGGCGCGGTGGACGGGGAAGCCCTCGCCCTCGAATCCCTTCGGGGCGTTGGTCACGCCGATCACCGGCCGCGGCGTGTCGTTGGCGGGGTCGGGCACGGTGACCCGCGGCAGGGTGAGGGTGTTCTCCACGGTGACGGCCGGCATGGCGCCCTCCTTAGGGCCGAGGTGACGCTGGGGTGAGTCCTGCACTCGCTCCAACTGGTTGAAGTTTAAACATATTCCCGGTCCGCGGCCACACCGGCCCCGGCCCGGGATCCCCGGGCCACCGGGAACGGTACGACCTCCACTGCAATAACGGTCAAGGGACCCTTTTTTGGTATTTAGAGGGGCAAGGCCATGGTGTACGTGGTGGCCGTAGCCCGGTGGCGAGAGTGAAAAAAGTGGGAAATCCGCACCCGTACCGCGTTTTCGGCCAGGCCCTAGGACCATCTGTCTCCGCTAGGGAACCCTTTGTGCCATGTGAAACGTCACAGCGTGTGTCATCATTCAATGATCAGGCGAGGAAGGGAGCTCCATTTTGACAGTCGAAGGCCTGCTCACCGCATTCCGCACGGTCGACGCCCAGGAGAAGGGGCGGCTCGATCTTGTGGGTTTCACTCTGGTCCTTGACGAACTGGGCCTGATCTGGAGCAAGGCCGAGACGCAGGAGCGATTCGAGCGCGCGGACCTCAACCACGACGGGTTCATCACGTTCGAGGAACTCCAGAGGATGCTCGACACCCTCCTCTGAGTCATCCACAGGTCCCGCACGCGGAACGATCCCGGCTCATACACTGGCCGGGTGACTTCCCCCGGAGCGCAGGACGCATTGGACGCACTCAAGCGCGTCTTCGGCTATGACTCCTTCCGGCCAGGCCAGCAGGAGATCATCGAACATGTCGTCGCCGGCGGCGACGCGCTGGTCCTCATGCCGACCGGCGGCGGCAAGTCCCTGTGTTATCAGATCCCCGCGTTGGTCAGGCCCGGCACCGGGGTGGTGGTCTCCCCCCTGATCGCGCTGATGCAGGACCAGGTGGACGCCCTGCGCGCCCTGGGGGTGAAGGCAGCCTTCCTGAACTCCACGCAGAACCTCGACCAGCGCCGCGAGGTCGAGCGGGCGTTTCGCACCGGCGAGCTGGACCTGCTGTACCTGGCGCCCGAGCGGCTCCAGCTGGAGTCCACGGTGCAGCTGTTCGACCAGGGCAAGATCTCGCTGTTCGCGATCGACGAGGCGCACTGCGTCTCCCAGTGGGGCCACGACTTCCGGCCCGACTACCTCGCCCTGTCGATGCTGCACGAACGCTGGCCGGACGTGCCGCGGGTGGCGCTGACCGCCACCGCCACCGAGGCCACGCACACCGAGATCGCCGAACGGCTGGCGCTGCGCGAGGCGCGGCACTTCGTCGCCAGCTTCGTCCGGCCGAACATCTAGTACCGCATCGTCCCCAAGAACAACCCGCAGAAGCAGCTCCTGGAACTGCTGCGCACCGAGCACCCGGGGGACGCGGCGATCGTCTACTGCCTCTCGCGCGCCTCGGTGGAGAAGACCGCCGACTTCCTGGTGAACAACGGGATCGAGGCGCTGCCCTACCACGCTGGCCTCGACGCGGGGATGCGGGCGCGGCACCAGTCGCGCTTCCTGCGCGAGGACGGCCTGGTGGTCGTGGCGACGATCGCGTTCGGCATGGGCATCGACAAGCCGGACGTGCG
>JAFACJ010000501.1 GCA_023425615.1 Actinomycetes bacterium | reverse complement strand
CCCCGCCCCAGGTGCGGGTCCCGACCACCTTGCCCAGGCCCAGCACCTTGATGGCGGCGGAGATGATGTCGCCGTCGGAGCCGGCGCGCTCGTCCACCACCGCCACGATCGGGCCGCGCGGCGCGTTCTCCGGGTACGACGAGGGCAGGCCGCCGCGCGGCATGTCCCAGCCGATGACACGGCGGGCGAGCTTCTCCACCACGAGCTGCGAGGTGTGGCCGCCGCGGTTGCCGCGCAGGTCGAGGACCAGGCCCTCAAGGCCCATCTCCACCCGCAGGTCGCGGTGGAGCTGCGCCCAGCCGAATCCCACCATGTCGGGGATGTGCAGATAGCCGAGCCTGCCCTCGCTCGCCTCCCGCACCTGCCTGCGGCGCTCGGTCACCCAGTCCTGGTAGCGCAGCCGCTCCTCGTCCAGCAGCGGCACCACCGCCACCCGGCGCGGGGCGCCGCCCTCGCCGGGGCCGATCGTCAGCTCGATCGGGGTGTCGGCCATCCCGGCCAGCAGCGGCCCCGGACCCGTGACCGGGTCGACCGGACGGCCGTCGATCTCCAGCAGGACGTCGCCGGGACGCACCACGATGCCGGGCCCGGCCAGCGGGGCGCGGGCGCGCGGGTCGGAGGACTCGCCGGGCAGGATCCGGGTGATCCGCCAGACGTCGCCGTCGCGGCGCAGGTCGGCGCCCAGCATGCCCAGCCACTCCCCCTCCCTGTCGTAGCGGGCGCGCGAGACATAGGCGTGGGAGGTGCCGAGCTCGCCGAGCAGCTCCCACAGCAGGTCGGCGAAGTCGTCGGGGGTGGCGACCCGCTCCAGCAGCGGCCGGTAGCGCTCCAGCGCCGCCTCCCACTCGGCCTCGGCCAGGGCGCGCTCGCTCCAGAACTCGTGGCGCACCGCACGTCCCGCCTCGGCGTAGGCAAGGCGCCACCGCGCCACCGGGTCGATGCTCGTCCTGGCCCGTGACAGGTCGATCCGTACGCTGTCGTCGTCGGAGGACCCGCCGCTCGACGGCACGACCCGCAGCCTGCCGCGGTCGCGGACCACCAGCCGCTCGCCGTCGCCGCTGACGGCGTAGCCGTCGATCGGGTCGAGGATCTCCTCGCACTTGCGGGCGCCCAGGTCGAAGCGCTCCAGGACGGGCCGCAGCGGCGCGGTGTCGGGCTGGGGGCCGCTCTCGCCCAGCGATCCCGACAGCGGCAGCTTCATCCACACCACCCCGCCCTTGACCGCGCTCATCGCGGCGTAGCGGGACGCCTCCACCGGGAAGGGGACGACACGGTCGGCCAGGCCCTCCAGATCGACGGCGGAGCCGTCGTCCTTCTCGCCCTCCTCGCCCCCCTCGGCCTTGTCGTCTTTGCCGTTCTTGCCGTTCTTATCGTCCTCGCCGCCCACCGGACGGCCCTCCACCGAGGGCGCGAACGGCGAGGGCGTGTCGGCGGCCAGCGGCACCAGATACGGACGGCACCCGAACGGGAACGACAGATCGAACACATGCTGGTCGTAGACCGGGTCGAAACCGCGCCAGGACAGGAACGCCAGGAACCTGCCGTCCATCGTGAAACAGGGCGAGGTGTCCTCGAACCTGCCGTCGGTCACGTCCACGATCGTGCCGCCGTCCGGCCGCGCCAGCCGGATCCGCCGCAGCGGCGCGGCCTCCGGCTCCGACCAGGCGAGCCACGCCGAGTCCGGCGCGAACGCCACGTCCTCGATCCTGCCCTTGTCCGTGGACGCCAGTTCGGTGACGTCACCGGACTCCAGCTCCACCAGCAGCAGCGCGCCGTCCTTGGTGGTGACCGCGACCGTCTTGCCGTCCGGCGCCGGGACCAGGTCGTCCACCCAGCCGAGCCGCCCCGCGGCCAGCCTGCGCGGCGAGGCGCCCGGTTCGAGGCCCGCGGCGGGAGCCACCTCCAGCGCGTCGCCGGGCAGATCGGTGCCCGCGTCGACGATCCACGCCACCTCGCCCGTCTCGCCCAGCACCCGGGGCAGCCTCGCCCGTGACCGGGGATCGGTGGCCAGGGTGCGGGCCGGGCCGTCGCGATGGGTGAGCCAGTGGACGGTGCCGGCGACCTCCACCGCGCCGGCCCTGCCGGTGTGGTCGCAGGAGAACCCGCCGAGCACGTCCTCGCCGGTCACCTGGAAGGGGCGGCGGGAGGAGCCCGAACCGCCGAGCCTGACCTCCAGCGGCCGCGGCTCGTCCTCCAGGCTCTCCAGCAGCCAGATCCGCCCGGCCGAGCAGTAGACGACACGGGTGCCGTCGGTGGCGGCCTGCCTGGCGTAGAAGGGGTGCTCGCCGCCGTGGCGGCGCAGGTCGGAGCCGTCGAAGGCGCAGGAGTACAGGGCTCCGGCGCCCTCGTGGTCGGACAGGAAGGCGACACGGCCCTCCACGATCATGACGCTGTCCAGATGGCCGTCCAGATCGGCGAGGATACGGGTGAAGCGGCCGTCGGCGACCGGCTGCTCCCCGTCGGCCTCGGTGCGGTACTCGGCGGGCGCGCTCGCCGGGCCCGTCCACAGCCTGCCCGTGCCACCGCCCCGGTACCGCTTCCAGCGGGCGGGCTCGCTCGCCCCGCCGGTCAGCAGCGCCGCCCGCTCCGACCGGCTCGCCCCGGCCAGCGCCAGATCGTCGACCGGCCCGTACGGCAGGCGCGCTGCGGTGCTGCCGTCCACCGGGACCGCGTAGGCCCAGGTGAAGTGGGAGAACGGCTGCCCGGTGGAGCTGGTGGCCAGCACCCGGCCGCCGGGCGTCCAGCCGCGGACCCGGCTGGAGGAGGCGCCCCAGTAGGTGAGGCGCTCGCTCGGACCGCCCTCGGTCGCCGCCAGATGCACCTCTGGATCGCCGTCCCGCCAGCTCGTCCAGGCCACCTTGGCGCCGTCGGGCGACAGCCGCGGATGGCTCACCGGAGCCCGGTCGGCCGAGACCCGCCAGGCCCTGCCTCCGTCCAGCGGTGCCAGCCACACATCGTCCTCGGCGGTGAAGGTCAGCAGGTCACCGAGCAGATGGGGATATCTCAGATACTCACCCGAAGTCACCATTCTATGTTATTTGGCCGCGTCGATCTTCGGCCGCGCATGGATCTTTTGCCGCCCCGCGGGGACCGCGGAGGGCGGGGCGCCCGGGGGGAGGCTCAAGGAAGATCCTCGGCCAGCGCCTGGTATTCGCGGTACTCGCGCAGGGGACGGAAGCCCAGTACCTCGTTGACGGCCAGCATGTGGACGTTGTCGTCGGCGTTGTCGGTCTCGATCTCGGCGATCTCGGGGCGGGCCTCGGCGAGCCACTGGAGCATGACCGCCTTCACCCACAGGCCGAGACGGCGGCCGCGGTGCTCGGGGACGACGGCGGTGTCGTACTGGAAGGCGCGTTCGGGCGCGTCGCCCGGCACCACGACCTCGGTGAAGCCGGCCAGCCGGGTGCCGTGCAGGGCGGCGACCGTGTACAGGTCGTCGCCGCGCTTGGCGACCTGCTCGGCGGTCTCCCTGACCCGCTGCGGCGTCCACGCCGACTCGCCCTCGTCGTGGTCGGCCATGGCGCTCTTGGCCCTGGCGAAGGCGACGGCGAGCCGGTCGGGCACCACGCCCGTCCAGCGGACCAGCCGGTAGCCGGGCGGGTCGAGCGCGGCGTGGACGCCGGGCTCGGCCTCGGCGACGCGCAGCACCATGCCCCTGGTGG
>JAFACJ010000500.1 GCA_023425615.1 Actinomycetes bacterium | reverse complement strand
GTCCAGCTCCTCGCCGCCGGGGCCACCGCCTATGGCACGTTCCTCGGCGCGAAGGACCCCGCCGAGGCGCTGGAGCGCATGAGGGCGATCATCGGGGGCCGGGTGCAGAGCTGGAACGGGCGCCGCGACGCCCGGCTCGACCGTGTCGAACGCGAGATCGCCAACATCGTGCAGCGCGCCCTGCTCGACGTCTTCGCCGCGGGCGCCGAGGAGCAGGTCGTCCACGAGCTGGCCGAGTGGACACTGCTCCCCCACTGGCGCTGGCGGCACGCCTCGGCCCGCGCGCTGCTGGAGCTGGCCGGGCGCAACGGGCGGCGCGAGGGCTGGCCCCTGCTGGCCGAGCTCGCCGCCGGTCAGCCGCTCCTGCACGCCGACCTGGTCCTGCTGTGGTGCAACGCGCTGCATCCCCGGATGCGCGACGAGCGGCCCTGGGAGGCGCTGCACCGTTGGGTCGAACGCGGGGCTCGCGACCCCGAGCTCGGCCGCCTCATGGGCGAGCTGCTCGACGGCATCCGCGCCGACCGGAAACTGGCCGAGAGCCTGGACTTCCACCGGGAGGTCTGGGAGTTCCGCAAGAAGCGCTCCTGACCTCCGCGCCCTCATCCCCCCGCTCCCGAGGAGTGACGCCATGGCCGAACCCGCACCCGACCCCTCCCGTCCCCGCCGAAGCGGCCGCCTCCGCCGCTGGCTCCTGCGGCTGCTCGGCGAGGAGAAGCCCTTCGAGCCCGACACCACCTCGCCCGCGCCGGTGCTGCCCGTCACCGCCACCGCGAACGACACCGTGCCGGTCGTCTTCACCACGCCCGCCAAGGGCGACGCCTACCACTTCTCCGTCACCGCCGACCTGTGCTTCTGCGCCACGGGGACGCTGTCCGTGACGCGGCTGAACGAGAAGATCCAGGCCCGTATCCCCGACCTGACCGCCGAGATCAAGGCGGCGGCGCGTCCGGTGGCCCGCGAGTACCCGCCGTTCCGGCCCGGTGCCGCCGAACCGCGCATCGCCGAGGCGGTGCAGCGCGCCGTGTCCCACGCCCTGGCCGGGACGCCCGACGAGGACGGCGCCGCCCTGGAGTGCACCGCACGGGTCCGGGTGGACATGGAGCAGGAGATCCTGGAGATGCAGCGCCTGGCCGTCGCCGAGCAGGTGAAGTTCGAGGCGCGCTACGAGCAGAGCGAGCAGGCCGCGCAGCGGCTGGGCGAGCTGCGGGACGTGTGGGCGAGGTTCATCGGGGACGGCCTGCCCGACTGGACGACCCCCTACGCGGTCCTCATGGCGCAGCAGCCGCACCAGGCCGCCGTCACGCTGTTCAAGATGCGCGAGGACCGCAAGAACGAGGCGGCGCAGCTCGTCGACACCGTCGCCGCCGTCTCCGCCGGGCACGAGCGGATGGACCTGCTGGAGTTCGCGCTCGCCACCGACCGCGCCCTCAGCCGCACCTACGAGCTGCTGGGCATCGCCCCGCCGGTGAAGATGCCCGGCTCCGCCTTCGAGGGCGACGACGAGCGGGAAGGGGCGGGTGCCGCATGAGGCTCCGCGGACTCCTCATGGCCGCCTTCCTCCTCCTGACGGCCGGGTGCGACGCCGGTGCCTTCCTGGGCGACGGCGACGGCGGCGGCACGGAGCCGACGCCCGACGCGCGGCGGTGCGCGGAGATCTTCGGTGAGCCGCGTCCCGGCCGCCCGCCCGCGGGGGTGACGGTCCTGCTCGCCGACGGGTCGGCCTCGGGCTTCTCCCGCCAGGACGCCTCGCGGCGGCAGGACTGGGGCAAGATGCTCGGCCGCCTGTTCCCCGAGAAGGGCGACGTCCAGGTGATGGTCGGCGTCTTCGGCGGCGACGTCGACTGGCGGTTCGAGAAGATGACACCGGGTGAGAGCACCGACCAGGCCCGCACCGCCAACGACCACCGCGACGCCCTGGCCTGCTTCCGCTCCGATCTGGCCGTGGCGCTGCGCGAGCCGCCCGGCAAGCCGCAGACCGACGTCCTGCGCGCCCTGGCCGAGGCCGCCGACCAGGTGCGGGCCAGGAAGGGCCGGAAGACGATCTACATCGCCACCGACGGGCTGAGCAACACCGGCTGCGCCGACCTGCGCGCGGCGCCGCTGGGCGACCTCACCGCGATCCCCGGCATCGTCACGCAGTGCGAGACCGAGCTGCCGCGCCTGGGCGAGGAGTTCCGGGTCCGTCTCCTCGGCCTGGGCAACCCGGCCGACGGCTGGTCGGACGTGAAGACACCGCACCGGACGTGGCTGGTGGCGCTGTGGCGGCAGCTGTGCGCCGCCACGGGCGCCACCTGCGAGGAGCCGCTCGCCGAGTCGCCCGAGCAGGCCGCCTCCTCCTCGGGCCCGCCTCCCGCCGACGCCGACGTGCCGGTACCCAAACTCAAGATCACCGAAGGCAATCCGACCGTGCTGTCGGTGCCCGCGTCCGTGCTGTTCGACGTGGACTCGGCGGACCTGGCCACGGGACGGGCGCAGGACGCCCTGGAGGAGGTGCTGCGCTACCTCGGCGGCGTCCGGCACAGCAAGGTCGTCGTGGCCGGGCACACCGACTCGACCGGCACCCCGGAGCACAACCGCGACCTGTCGCGCAGACGTGCCGAGGCGGTCCGCCGGGCGCTGGCCGCGCGCGGCGTCACCGGGCTCTCCGCGACCGGCTACGGCGCGGAGAAGCCCGCCTGCGTGCCCGAGATCCGCAACGGCGTGGCCGACCGCGTGAACATGGCCTGCAACCGCCGGGTGGAGATCATCGTCTACACGTGAACATGAGGAGCCCATGAGCCAGACCCACGACCCCGAGCCCTCCCCCGACCCGTTCACGCAGTGCCCCTCCGGCTGCGTCTGCGGGGTGCGGGAACTGGTGGCCAAGGCGCACGAGCGCGGTCCGCGCGAGGCCGAGGACGTCGACGCCGCCGAGATGCGCGCGCTCCTGACCGCCGTCCGCAGCGGGTATGAGACGGTCCGCGCCGATCCGCGCGTCGCCGAGCGCAGGCACGCGTCGCAGTCCGCCCGCGGCAGGGCCGAGCGCGAACTCGGCCTGCTGGGGACGATGCTCGCCGAGAAGCAGATCGGCAAGGCCGCCGCGGAGACGGCGCGCAAGGCCGAGGCGCTTCCGGCGGGCCGCGGCCGGCCCTTCTGGCTGCGCGCCATCCGGTGGCCCACCGTCGTGGCCATCGGCCTGTTCGACGTCTACTACTTCAACCAGGTGTTCCGGTATCTGACCTCGCAGACGGGCGACGCCGCGCGGGGCGGCCACGGGTTCCTCGCGCGCGCCTGGGAGACGCTGGCCTCGATCGTCCCCGGTGTCGCGCTGGCGGTCATCATCGCGGCGTTCGGGGAGATGCTGCTGCGGCCTCTGCTGGCCTGGAAGGAGGCGGCCTTCCGCAAGCCGGAGTCCGAGCCCGAGGGGCGCGCCGCCAAGGCCGGGGCGGCGCTGGGCGCCGCCGGGCGCTGGGCGCTGCGCCTGGCCTGGTGGCTGCTGCCGGTGTGCCTCGTCCTCCTGCTGCTGGCGGTCATCGCGGTCTGGGCCGGGCTGCGCGCCAAGTACCCCACTCCCCCGTCCCAGGGCTATCCGGTGGCCTCCGTCATGCTGCTGATCGCCATGCTCTCGCTCGGCGCCATGGCCGTGAAGGTGCTGGCGGCCGACCGTCCCGCGGAGGAGTTCGCGACCGCGCGGCGCGTCCTGTGGTGGCGGCGCCGGATCTACCTGTGGCGCAGCCGCAGGGCCGACAAGCTGATCGGCGACTACGAGTCGGCCTGGAGCGACCTGCGCACGCTCAGGGACGACCTGGTCGGCCTGCTGCGCATGAAGATGCTGTCCGCCTGGGAGGGGTTCGTGCTCCGGCTGCGGTCGCTGCACCGGATGACGGGCAATGTGACGGCGGCCGACGCGTCCGACGACGTCCTTCCGCCCGAGTTCGAGGGCATCCCCCAGCCTCGGATGGAGCTCGGCGCGCTGCTGGAGATCTGCCGGCTGGTGGAGGAGCGGCCTCCGGACTCCCTGCGCGACCGCAAGCGCGAACTCGACGCCGAGTACGCCCGGCAGGTCACCGGGGAGACCGGCGAGGAGGAGCCTCCCCTCGACGGTCTCCCGGTGGTCATCTCTCCGCCCTGACGTGGCTGTGTGTGCTCCGGCCGCGTCACAGGGGCCGGTTCGCCAGTGTCCGGTCCAGGCGCTGCTTGGCGCGTGCCGCCTCGCGGGCGCGGTAGGCGATGGGCATGTAGCGGACGCGTTCGGGGAGGTGGCGGGTGGTGCGGGCGATGGCCTGGCCGAGGGCGCGCAGCCTGCGCTCGTCCCCGGGCGTCCAGGTCAGGCCCAGCTTGTCGCGGGCGGCGGGCGGGAGGGTGCCGGTGGTGATGAAGCGCGCCATCCGTCCGCCGGCCAGGGCGGCGGGGGCGAGGGCGGGGCGCAGCCTGCCCGTGACGTTCGGCGGCACCTTGTCCATGGCGGCCAGGACCTCCAGCGCCACCTTGTGGGGCACGAGGGTGTCCTCGACCATCGCGTCGAAGTACTTCCAGTAGTCGGGGATGGTCGGCGGGAGCATGCGCTCGGGGACGCGCAGGATCCGGCCCAGCTGCATGAACTCATCGAAGACCTGCTGCTCCTTCTCCTTGCCCATCGGCTCGGGGGAGAAGTAGCGGTCGGCGGTGACCGCCGCGTAGAAGCCGGTCAGGTGCACCCACGCCCACGGCTCGGCGGACAGCGCGTGGTGCCGCACGCCGTTCTCGTCCACCGCGCTGAGCGGTTTGTGCATCTCCCGCAGGCGCTTGCCCTCCTCGATCGCCTCCGGGCCGCCGTAGACCCAGGTCTGCACCGAGGCGAAGCTGCGCCGCGCCCTGCCGACCGGGTCGGTGCGGAAGCTGGACAGCTGGTCGACGACGGTGCCGATGGCCGGGTGCATCGACTGGAGGATGAACACGCTGTTCCCGGCGAGCGCCGAGGTGTACAGGCCGATCTGGTCCCACATCAGGGAGCCGGGCCCGAACGGCTCGGGCTCCCGTCCGGCGGTCCCTCGTGGTGCCTGCCCCGGGGCGCCGCTTTCCTCGATCAGAGTCATCGTTCGTCCCTCTCGGATGACGGGGTGGGAACGGTCCCCTTAAGCTAAACGCGAATAAGTAGTCGCTTACAAGTCGCGTTCGGAAACCGGTGCGCCATGCCCCCCTCACCTGGCAGTTCCCCCCGGAAGATCCCGCAGCAGGAGCGCTCGCGCCGCACCGTGGAGCGGATCCTCGACGCCGCCACTCGCGTTCTCGCCGAACGCGGCTACGACGGCGCGTCCACCAACCGCGTCGCCGCCGAGGCCGGGATCAGCAACGGCTCGCTCTACCAGTACTTCCCCAACAAGGACGCGATCGTGGTGGCGGTGCTCGACCGCTTCGCCGACCGCCTCGCCGCACGCCTCGGCGCGGAGATCGAAGCCGTCGTGTCCGAACCGTGGCAGGCCGGGGGCCGCGCCCTCCTGGAGGCGCAGATCCGGCTCCTGGAGGAGGACGCCGAGCTCCTGCGCGTCATCGTCGAGCAGGTGCCCCGCCTCGGCCCCTTCGACAAGCTCGACGCGCTACGGCAGCGCCTGGCCGACATGGTCCGCATCTACCTGCTGCTCAACCGCGACCGGTTCCGCCCCGACCTCGACGTCGACACCGCCCTGTGGCTCATCACCGAGACCGTCGGCCACCTGACCATCCGCTACGTCCTCGACCGCCCGCCCATCCCCCGCGACCGCATGGTCGACGAACTCGCCGCGCTCATCATCCGCCACATCAGCCGGTGACGGCGCGGAGTCGATCCCGTCGCGAATCCGGCGACCTCCCGGAGGGCGTAACCGATCCATGGGAGACAGGAGGCATGGACTTCTCCACCGACACGTGGAAGCGCCTCGTCTCGGCCGGCGCCGAGCAGCGGTTCGCCACCGGAGAGAGCCTGCTGCGCCAGGGCGATCCGCCGACGCACGTCGCGGCCCTGGTCTCCGGCCGGGTGAAGGTGCTGGCCGACGCGCCGGACGGGACGGTGCTGCTCCTCGCCGTGCGCGGTCCCGGCGAGCTGCTCGGCGCCATGGGCGTGGTCGGCCGGCACGGCAGATCGGCGACCGTCGTCGCGCTGGAGCCCTGCACCGCACGGGTGCTGGGCGCCGAGCGGTTCCGCCGGCTCATGCGGTCCTGCGGTCTTGAGGGTGAGCTGCTGCGGCACATGATGCGGCGGGTGCTCGAAGGCGAGGCGTGGCGGGCCGAACTGGCGGCGCTGCCCGCGGGGCCGCGGGTGGTCAGGGCGCTGCCGCGGCTGGCCGCCCCGAACGCCGACGGCCTGTGGGAGGTGTGCCTCGACCAGACGGAGATCGGGCAGGCGGTGGGGCTGACCCGCGGCATGGTGGCAGCCGTGCTGGCCCGGCTCCGGGAGCGTGGCCTCGTGCTCACCGAACGGCGCAGGGTCGTCATCACCGACCTTCCCGAACTGCTCGCCCTGGCCGCTTCGGGCCAGCGCAATGTCTGATTTTCCGACACCCGCGCCCGCGCCGCCCCAGCAGAGTGGTGCCACCCCCTGAACCTCGGGAGACACCACCATGGAAGAGTTCCGCGGGCTGCTCGTCGTCGACGCCGAGCGGTTCAGCGCACACCGCGACAGCGATCTGCCGGGGCTCCACCGGGAGATCCGCGCCGCGGTCACCGCCGCCTGCGAGGCCAGCGGCCTCGGCGAGGTGTGGAAGGCGGTCAGGTTCCTGGAGAGCATGGGCGACGGGATCCTCGCGACCCTGCCCCACGAGGCGATACCCGCGCTCATCGACCCGTTCCCCCTGTGGCTCCAGGAGGCGCTCGCCGAGACCGCGCCCTGGCTGCGGACCCGCGGGATACGGCTGCGGCTGCGGGCGGCGCTGCACGTCGGCCTGCTCGACGACGAGCGCCATGACGCGCCGGGTGTCTCCACCGCGATCATCGACGTCAACCGGCTCCTCGACGCCGATCCGCTGCGGGACGCGCTGCGGCGCAGCGACCCCGACGTCACCCTCACCGCCTTCCTGCTGTCGGAGGAGGTCTTCGGCACCTACGTGGAGGGGGGACGGACGGGCCTCCACCCCGGCCGGTGCACGAAGGTACGGGCCAGGGTGAAGCGGTTCGACCGGCCCGCCTACCTCTACGTTCCGGTTCCGTCCGAGATCCGGGAGCCCGACGAGGAGCCCTCCGGCGGTACCGCCGCTCCCGCCGCCCCCGCCGCGCCCGTCCCGTCCGGAGGGCCGGTGGTCAGCGGTGTGACGATCACCGGGAACCGGTCGCGGAACGTCTTCGGGAACCAGGTCGGCGGCGACCTGCGGATGGGTGATCCGTGACGGCGGTCGAGGACGTCACGATCAACGGGGACGGCGCGCAGAACGTCTTCGGCAACACCGTCGACCGCGATCTCATCGTCAACCAGCTCAACTTCGTGCGGCGCCGCTCCTCCATGGTCCTGTCCGCGGAGGAGGTCGACGAGCGGGTCGAGGAGTACGTCCCGGTCTTCAACCACGCACGGATCGTCGAGACCCTCCGGCGCTTCCGCGTCCTCGCCCTCGCCGGGCCGGCGGGCTCGGGGGTGCGGACCACGGCCATCGCCGCCCTGCGGGAGCTGCACCCCGGCCTGCCCATCCGGCTGTTCGCCACCGGCGAGGACGACGTGGAGGAGGTGGGGATCTCCGGCGTGCGCGGCTACCTGGTGCGCGCCGGTGACGAGGAGGACGAGTCACGGCTGCGGTCCTGCCTGGAGGCGGTCCACACGGCGGGCGGGTACCTGGTGGTCATGGGCACCGCGGCCGAGCAGCGGCGGTTCACCGAACTCCTCCCCGTGGTCGCGGTCGAGCCGCCTTCGGCCGAGGCCGTCTACCGCCGGCGGCTGCACCGCCGCGGGTTCGGCGCCACCCGCTGGGCGGACTGGCCGCGGGGGTTCGAACTGCTGAAGGGCGCCTCCCCCGGCGACGGGCGCCGCCTCGCCGACCTGGTCCGGGAGATCACCCGGGAGGGCGGCGACGAGTACCAGGTGGAGCAGGCCTACCTAGGCTGGGACGCGGAGCTGCGCGCCTGGTTCGGCCGCCACGAACTGCTGGAGCGGATCCTGCTGATCTCCGCCGCGGCGATCGCCCCCGCCGACGAGGCCGGCGTGTACGGGGCGGCGCTCACCCTGGCCAGGCGGCTGGAGGTCTCCCCGACGGGCGGCGGCCTCGCCTGGCATCCGTCCGGTGAGCTGAGCGGGCTGCTGGGCGCCGAACGCGAGGACGAGCGGCTCGTGTTCCGCAGGCACGGCTACGCCGACTCGGTCCTGCGGCATGTCTGCGCCCAGTACCCGCTGGCCCGGCTCGACCTGCTGTCCTGGCTGGCCGAGCTGCCCACCGATCCCGTGGTCGCCCTGGGGCCCTGGCTCCGGTACCGGATCGCCGAGGTGTTCGCCGACCTCGCCGCCGAGTACGGCATGCCGGAGAAGATCGTCCAGATGGCGGAGTCCTGGGCGAGCGGCAGGCAGCGGACCGCCGACCTCGCCTACATCGTGCTCGCCCGCACCTGCCTCCACCCGCGCGTCGGCGGACGGGTGCGCACGCGGCTCTACACGTGGTCGCGGGAGCGCAACGCGCCGCGGACCCTGAAGCTGACGATCGCCCAGGTGTGCGAGGTCCTGGGGCAGACCCATCCGTCGATCGCGCTGACCCGCCTCAAGCACCTGGCGACCTACGGGGACGAGGAGGTCAGGGAGAAGGTCTTCGAGGTCGCCCTCTTCCTCGCGGACGGCAATCCCGCGATGGTCTTCTGGACGTCGCTCCAGTGGTGCCGCACCGCCGCCCGCATGTCGGACCCCGCCGGGATCCGCAGGCTGGAGGTGGGGCTGCGGCTGCTGCGCGCGCTGCTGCCCCAGGCCGGTCCCGCCGGGCTGCGCGACGTCATGGACGTCATGGACCTCCTCGCCGCGCAGGGCGACCGCCGGTTCCGTCCTCTCCTGCTGGAGACGCTGCTGTCCCTGGCCTCCGAGCACCGCGGGGCCGTGCTCGGCGTGGCCCTGGCCTGGACGAAGGGCGCAGGCGGCCATCCCCCGAGGGACTCCGCGTTCCGTGCGTCGCTGGGCGCCGAGATCTTCCTGGCGCTGGCGGGAGAACGCGACCGCTCGGGCCTGCCGGTGCTCCTGGCCGACCGCTCCCCCGTCGACCCCGCGGTCTTCACCCCCGCGTGGTCCGTGGCGTTCAACGCCGCTCTGCGGCCCGGCCACGAGCTTCCCGGGTTCGAGGACGTGCTCCACCTCTGGCTGGAGGCGGCCGTCGCCCGTCCCCTGCTGTGCGCCGGAATCGTCTCGTCACTCGTCGACGCGGCCGAGGGCACCCCGGAAGGCGGGCAGCGGCTGCTGGGCTTCGTCATGATGTGGTCGAGGGGCAGACCCCGGTGGCGCGGCGTCAGGGAGGCGGTACTCGTCCGTCTGCTCCAGCCCGAGTGGCAAAGGCTGGCGCTGATCCTCTGGATACGGTGCCGGAGGTTCTTCGAGAACCGCTCTTCGGCGTCGGACGACAGGTGAAGGCCGGGACGTTCACGGTGTCCACCGGTATGCGTAGGCGGGGTGGTCCGCGCCGATCCGGGGGCGGCCGGTGAAGCGTTCACGGAAGGTCTTCCCCTCATAGGAGGGCCAGACCCGGCCTCGGCGGCGCAGTTCCGGGACGACGAGGTTCACGAAATCGCGGTGACCGGCGGGCGGTACGGGATCGGCGATGTTGAAGCCGTCCACGTCCGCCTCGTCCATCCAGCGTTCCAGCTCGTCGGCGACGGTCGCGGGAGAGCCGACCATGACGGGGCCTCCGCCGCCGACGCCGACGAACTCGCCGATCGCGCGCGGTGTCCAGGCGCGGGTGGGGTCGAGGGTGGTGAAGACCTCCACCAGGCCGCGGATGCCCTCGGTGTCGACGTACTCCAGCGGCTTGTCGGGATCCAGGGCCCCCAGGTCCAGGTGCATCATGCCGCTCCAGCGGGCCAGGCCGCCCTCCCAGCTCGCGTGGGCGGCGTAGTCGCCGTACTTGGCGCGGGCCTCCTCATCGGTCTCGGCGACCACCACGGTAGCGATCGTGAAGATCTTCAGGGTGCGGCCGTGCGCCGCCGCAGCCGCGCGGAATCTGTCCACCAGGGTGCGGGCGCCCCTCGGCTCGTAGGTGGAGATGAACACGCCTTCGGCGTGGCGGGAGGCGAAGTCGATGCCCGCCGGGGACGTTCCCGCCTGGAAGAGGACGGGGGTGCGCTGGACCGAGGGCTCCGAGACGGCGATGTCGCGGATCCGGTAGTACTTCCCCCGGTGTTCGACCGGCCTTACGCGTGACGGGTCGACGAAGACCTCGTCCTGGACGACGGCATCGTCACGCCAGCTCCCCTCCCAGAGCTTGTAGACGGCTTCCATGAAC
>JAFACJ010000489.1 GCA_023425615.1 Actinomycetes bacterium | reverse complement strand
GTGCTCGGAGACCAGCGCCTCCTGCCCCGGCACGGCGTGCGGGCCGATCGTCCGCTGCGGCCGGTGGACCCAGGGCGCGCCGTCGATGACGACGCCCTCGGGATCGGAGGGCGTGTGCCGTGCCGGGTCGAGGTCGACGGTGCCGATGCCGTCGGCGACCGAGGTGACGATCTTCATCCCGGCCCAGGTCCCGGCGTACCGGGAGAGCCGGAAGGCGTGGACGCCGAGGTCGAGCACGTCCTGCTGGTCGCCGGGGACCAGCACGGGCACGCACGCGTCCTCGAAGGTGTACTGGCTGTCGCAGGCCAGCGTGGAGGACTTGGAGGCGGGGTCGTCGCCGCAGAACATGACGACGCCGCCGTTCGGCCCCGCGCCCATCGCGTTCGCGTGCTTGACGGCGTCACCGCTGCGGTCCAGCCCGGGACCCTTGCCGTACCAGGCGCCCGCGACCCCGTCGACGCCGTCGTAGCCGACGACCGCGCCCATCTGGCTGCCCCAGACGACGGCCGCGGCGAGTTCCTCGTTCAGGCCGGGCCGGTGCACGATGCGGTTCTCGGCCAGCGCCGAGCCCAGCCGCTCGACGGCGAGGTCGAAGGTGCCGAGCGGCGACCCCGGATAGCCCGAGACCATCGTGGCGGTCTTCAGGCCGTCCCTCTCGTCCAGTTGCCGCCGCAGGACCAGCAGGCGCACGAGCGCGTCGACGCCCGACAGCACCTCGGCCGTCATGGATAGACCCCGGGGTTGACGTACGCGAACTTCCCGCCCTTCATGACGGCACGTCTCAGCGCCGGGTCGAGCAGGACCGACACCTCGGCGCTCGGGTCGCCGTCGACGATGAGGAGGTCGGCGAGGAAGCCCTCGCGGACCTGCCCGATGTCGAGGCCCGCGGCCCGCCCCATGTTGCGGGTGGCCGTGTGGATGGCCTCGACCGGGCTCATGCCCGCGAGTTCGACGTAGCGCTGCAACTCGGCGGCGTAGGTGCCGTGGTGCGTCCACTGGTGCCCGAAGTCGCCGCCGGACAGGATCGCCACCCCCGACTCCCGGAGCCGGTGCATCCCCTCGACCTGGGAGGCGAACTCACGCCGGTAGCCCGACGCCTCGATCCGCTCGGGCGTCATGCCGTACGGCTCGGCGTGCCCGTTGACCATCGCGTACAGGTAGTGCAGCCCCGGGCACACCCACACGTCGTCTCCCCGCGCCTCCAGCGCCTTCAGCGCCTCGTCGTCCAGGAAGCAGGCGTGGTGGATGATCCGCACGCCGGTGCGCGCCGCCATCGCGACGCTCGCCGAACCGCGGGCGTGGACGGTGAGGAACGCGCCGTGCCTGTCTGCCTCCTCGACGGCGGCCACGAGCATCTCGTCGTTCATGTAGACGTCTTCGGACGGGAACTCCGGCACGACGCCGTCACCGGAGATGAACAGCTTGAGGGCGCGCACGCCCGTCTCGCACTGGCGGGCGACGATCTCCCGCAGGCTCGCGGCGTCGGAGGCGACCTCCATCATCTCGCCGTCGCCGCCGAGGCCGTCGACCTCCGCGATCATCGGCCCGCTGGGGATGATGCGCGGCCCGGGGATGAGGCCGCGGTCGATCGCGTCCTTGGCGTCGAGGTCGTCGCGGGGCTGGGTGGCGCCCGCGCCGATGATGAAGGTGTAGCCGCTCTCCAGATAGGTGCGGACCACGGCCGCGACGTCGAGCATGTGCCTTCCGGGCGGCGCCGCGGCGACGGAGGCGTGGTCGAACACGAAGTCCAGCGGCCAGCTGATGTGCGTGTGCGCGTCGCCGAGGCCGGGCAGGACGGTGGCTCCGCGCAGGTCCACGACCCGTGCCTGCGCGGCCTCGATGCCGGGCGCGACCCGTACGACGCGCTCGCCCTCGATCAGGACGTCGGCCGGCTGCGGCTTCTCACGCGTGTCGCCCGCGCAGGTGAGGACGCGGGCGTTCGTCAGGAGGATGCGATCGGCCACGGCCTCATCCCTTCGGGAACACGCGAGGTCCGGGGGTGAAGGTGATCGGCAGGGTGTCGGGCGAGCGGGTCAGGCCGCGGTGGTAGGCGATGGACGCGCCCTCCTCGAGCCTGATGTCGCCGAGGCGCCGCAGCAGTTCCTCCAGCGCCACCCGCAGGTTGAGGCGGGCGAGGTTGGAGCCGGCGCAGCGGTGCGGTCCGGCGCCGAAACCCAGGTGGCGGTTGCGTTCGCGGGCGTGGTCGAAGGAGTCGGCGTTCTCGAACTCGCCGGAGTCGCGGTTGGCCGACGCCCAGTGGATGAGCACCTTGTCGCCCGCCTTGATCCGCTGCCCGCCGAGCTCGACGTCCTCCATCGCGGTGCGGCCGACCGCCACGAAGGAGGACTCCAGCCGCAGCAGCTCCTGGATGGCGTTCGGGATCAGCTCCGGCCGCTCGCGCAGCAGCGCGGGGATCTCGGGCTGGGCGCAGAACCTGTCGAACATCAGCCCCAGCGCGCCGGCCGTGGTCTCCAGGCCGCCGAGGATGAGGAGCTGGACGGTGCCGATGACCTCTTCCTCGGTGATGGGGCGGCCGTCGATCTCGGCGTGCACCACGGCGTCGACGACGTCGCCGCGCGGCGGCTCGGCGCGGCGGCGGCGGGTGAAGTCCCTGATCCAGTCGTACAGGCCGAGCCAGCACTCGCGGGCCGCCGGGTCGTCGGGGGTGGAGGACTTGGACGCCAGGTAGGCGACCTTCTCCAGGTCCTCGGCGGGGGCGTTGATGGCCAGTTCGAAGAAGGCGAGGCTGGGCAGCGGCCTGGCGAAGTCGTCCATGAACTCACAGGAGCCGTTCTCGACGAACGCGTCGATGAGGCGGTTCACCAGGTCGCGCGTCGGCTGCTCCCAGGGGGCGACGGCGGCGGGTGTGAAGAACGGGTTGATGAGGCGCTTGAAGATCCGCTGCTCGGGCGGGTCCGCCTGGACGGGGAGGTTGCGCACGACCGTGGGGGCGCTGGAGATGCCCAGGCCGTGCGCGGAGCTGAACACCTTCCAGTTCTGTGCCACCTCCAGCGCCTCCTCATAGGTCGAGACGACCCAGAAGCCGCCGTGCTCCTCGCTGTGCGCGACGGGGCACAGCCGGCGCATGCTGGCCATGGTCTGCGGGAGGGTCGCCGCCAGGTCCTGGGAGAGATGATCGAAGTGCCGCAGGCACCACTCGTCGGGCAGGGAGCCGGCGGTCGGGGTGGGCTTCTCCATGGGGCCCAACATAACAAGGTGAGTAATCACTTTCTAGAGCCGGACCATTAGTAAGTGAACGCTCTTTCATCTAGCCTCCTACCCCGTTACCGTGGCCCTCGGGGCACCTCTCACGAAGGAGTTTCCATGGCGGCACTCACCCCCACCGACAAGATAGACACCTTCCTCGGCGGACCGCCCAAACGGCTGCTCATCGG
>JAFACJ010000454.1 GCA_023425615.1 Actinomycetes bacterium | reverse complement strand
CTCCACGACCGAGCGCACTCCCCCCGCCTCGTCGGCCAGCACGCTGGGGACGGACGGCAGCCCGGGGACGGTGCGCCCGGCGAAGCCCACGGCCAGGCCGAGCCGGGTGCGCGCCTGCCAGGCGGCGGGGTCGTGCCGGACGGGCGCGGCGATGACGCCCTCGACGCGCTGCTCGGCGAGCCGGTCGAGGAGTTCCGCCTCCTGCGCGGGGTCCTCATGGGTGGCGTCGAGGAGGACGTGGCCGCCCTGGGTGCGGGCGCAGGCCAGGACGCCGGCGGTGAACTCGGCCCAGAACGGGTCGGTGACGTCGGGGACGAGCAGGCCGATGCCGCCGGTGCGGCGCGTCTTCAGACCGCGGCCCAGGGCGCTGGGCCGGTAGTGCAGGGCCTCGGCCGCGGCCATGACCTTCTCCCGGGTGGCGGCGCTGACCGGTCCGCCGCCCGACAGCACCCGGGAGACCGTCGCGATCCCGACGCCGGCCGCCGCCGCCACGTCCTTGATGGTCGCCCCGCTCATCACCCCTCCTCCGCCGTGACATCCTGCCACGCCGCCCCGAACTGGAAACGTTTCCATTCTAGCGGCCCGCCCGAACATCCCGACATTCACCTGAATTCAGGACTAGACAAGTCACCTCACCTGCCTGCACAGTAAGGACCGGACGGCCAGGGGCGGCACCGCGACGGCCCCCTCCCCGCCTCGGCCGACGGAATGAAAACGTTTCCACTTCGAGGAGAAGGAACCATGGCCGAGATCTCCCTGGACGGCATCGACAAGATCTACTCGGGCGGGGTCAAGGCCGTCGACGGCCTGAACCTGCACATCGCCGACGGCGAGTTCATGGTGCTGGTCGGCCCGTCCGGCTGCGGCAAGTCCACCGCGCTGCGCATGATCGCCGGCCTGGAGGACATCTCCGGCGGGACCCTGAAGATCGGCGACCGTGTCGTCAACGACCTGGCGCCCAAGGACCGCGACATCGCGATGGTCTTCCAGAACTACGCCCTCTACCCGCACATGACCGTCGAGCAGAACCTCGCCTTCGGCCTGAAGCTGCGCGGCACCCCCAAGGCCGAGATCAAGGAGAAGGTCACCAAGGCCGCCAAGATGCTGGGCCTCGAGCCCTACCTCAAGCGCAAGCCCGCCGCGCTGTCGGGCGGCCAGCGCCAGCGCGTGGCCATGGGCCGGGCGATCGTGCGCGCCCCGCAGGCGTTCCTCATGGACGAGCCGCTGTCCAACCTCGACGCCAAACTGCGCGTGTCGATGCGCGCCTCCCTCAGCCAGCTGCACAAGGAGCTGGGCGTCACCACCATCTACGTCACCCACGACCAGGTCGAGGCGATGACGCTCGGCGACCGCGTCGCGGTGCTGCGCGACGGCAAGCTCCAGCAGGTCGACACCCCCCAGCGGCTGTTCGACAACCCGGTCAACCTGTTCGTCGCCGGGTTCATCGGCTCCCCGTCGATGAACTTCGTCACCGCGCGGCTGGCGGGCGAGAGGTCGGCGGCGACCGTGGAGTTCGCCGGCCTCAGCCTGCCCGTCCCCGCCGACGTGTTCGACGCCAAGCCCGACCTCGCCGACTACCTGGGCGCCGAGGTCATCGTCGGGATCCGCCCCTCGGACTTCGAGGACGCCGACCACGCCAAGCCCGAGTGGACCCGCATCGCCGTCACCGCCGGCGTCACCGAGGAGCTCGGCTCCGAGATCAACGTGATCTTCCCGATCGACGCGCCGCCCGTCGCGCACAAGGACACCGCCGACCTGGCCAGCGACGCCACCGACGGCGAGGACGACGCGACGCTGCCGCTGAGCGACAACAAGGCGCTGTGGACGGCACGGGTCAACGCCCGCTCCCACGTGCGCCCCGGCCAGGACCTGGAGCTGGGCATCGACACCCACCGGCTGCACTTCTTCGACGCCGCCACCGGCCTGGCCGTCGGCCACCCCGACGCCGCCGAGACGGCACGCCGGCTCGGGGTGGCCCAGCCCGTCGCCGTCACCAAGGGCTGAGGCGGCCCTACTTCACCGATCCCGCCAGCACGCCCTGGACGAAGTACCGCTGGAAGGCGAAGAAGACCACCAGCGGTACCGCCAGGGACAGGAACGAGCCCGCCGAGATGACGTCGACGCTCGAGCCGAACGAGCGGGTCTGCTGCTGGAGCGCCACGGTGAGCGGCTGGGAGTCGCGGTCGGCGAAGATCAGCGCGATGAGCAGGTCGTTCCACACCCACAGGAACTGGAAGATCGCCAGTGAGGCGATCGCCGGCAGCCCCAGGGGCAGGATCACCCGGAAGAAGATCGTCCAGTCCCGGCCTCCATCGATCCGGGCGGCCTCCAGCAGGGAGGCCGGGACCGCGGCGAAGAAGTTGCGCAGCAGGAAGATCGCGAACGGCAGCCCGAACGCCACATGGAACAGCACCACCCCGGTGATCGAGCCGAAGATCCCGACGGCGCCGAACAGCTCGGCCAGCGGGATCAGCCCGATCTGCACCGGGACGACCAGCAGCGCCACCACGCCGAGGAACAGCCAGTCGCGGCCGGGGAACTCCAGCCAGGCGAACGCGTAGGCGGCGAGCGCCGCGATCGCCACGACCAGCAGGGTGGAGGGCACCGCGATGAGGACGGTGTTGCGGAACCCGTCGATGATCGTGTCGTTCTCCAGCAGGTTCGTGTAGTTGTCGAGGGTGAGCTGGGCGGGCTCGGTGAACACCGTCCACCAGCCCTCGGCGTTGCTGTCGCTCGCCGACCGCAGCGACGTCACCAGCAGCCCGAACGTCGGCACCAGCCACACCAGGGCGACCGCGACGAGGAGCGCGTGCAGCACACCGCGGCCCACCAGCCGCACCAGCCTGGCGCTCATGTGTTCTCCCTACGGAAGCGGCGGATGTTGAAGACCATCGCGGGCAGCACCAGCAGGAACAGCACGATCGCTATCGCGCTGCCCAGGCCCTGGTCGGAGTCGCTGCCGCTGAAGGACCGCACGTACATCTGCAGTGCCAGCACGCCCGCGTCCTGCTGCACGGGCCCCGGCGCCAGGATGTACACCAGGTCGAAGACCTTCATGACGTTGATGACGAGGGTGACGACCACGACGATGAGGACCGGCGCCAGCATCGGCACCGTGATCTTGCGGAAGACCTGGAACTCGCTCGCCCCGTCGGTGCGCGCCGCCTCCAGCACGTCGCGGTCGATGGCGGCCAGGCCAGCGCCGATGAGCACCATCGCGAAACCCGCCCACATCCAGATGTAGGCGACGATGATCGAGGGTGTGACCAGACCGGGGCCGAGCCACTCCACGCCGCCGTAGCGCGGCGCGAAGTTCTCGGCGGGCAGCCGCAGCACGGCGCCCGCCGGCACGTCCCGCAGCGTGAAGGTGCCGTCCGGGCCGGTGCGGGCCGAGGCCACCACCTTC
>JAFACJ010000444.1 GCA_023425615.1 Actinomycetes bacterium | reverse complement strand
GGGCCCTGCCGCGGGGGCCCGAACCTGAATTTCGAGTTTCAACACCATCTTCCGGCCGGGAAAGCACCGGATGTCAGGGATCGCTGCTGCTTGACCGAAGACCACCACCCATCTGTGGAACCGCGGTACCCGACCGGACAACCCGCCGGTCAGGCGATCCTGATGATGCGAACACTCCCTTCTCTTCACCGGTCTTGCTCGTATTGCCGATACCTCTGAGATCTCATCGCCGCAGGCCGCACACGCCCGACCGCGCTCACGCGGACCGGCGCATCCGCCACACCACACCCGCCATCGGCGAGCGCCCGTGCCGGCGCGCACCCGGGGTGCTCCCGAGCCCCTTGCACTGCCTCGGCTCGATCACACCCGGCCTTCGCCATACGGCGATCCATCACACCGGGGTAGTTCGTCCCTCCCCGTCTCCTGGACTCTTTCTTTCCGATGACAGGAATACTACCCACACCAACATCGAATGTCTACATCGATGACTACAGATTTTCCCAAGTGCCCGATCACGGTCCACCACCGGCGCAGGCACCACTCAACTGGTCACATCTCGGGCGAACTCGTGGGCTTTCTCTGGGGCATCGCTGCGAGGCCGAGAACATGCCCTCTTCCCAGACGACCCTGAACGAGCACACGGCCGGCATCCTCATCGGCGAAGTGCGGGCGCTCGTGCGACTCGGGCCGCCGGTGCGCCATGAACGGGCCGGCGCCCACCTGCCGGGACTGCCCGGAGCGCGGGCGCGGGCGTTGGACCCTCATGATCCAGCGAGCCGTGCCCGCGCGCTGGACGCGGTGCTGCGTGCGGAACTCGGCCGCCTGGAGAACGCGGAGCTCGCCGCATCGGCGCGGCTGCTGTTCGGTATCGCTGATCCGCGAAGGACGGGTGGCTCCACCGCCCGGCGCCCGTCCGTGGATGCTCGACGTCACCGAATGGCCCGGAAGCACCGACGACTACGTCGACGCCATGGTCTGGCTGGTCGGCAGGATGATCGCCGACCCCAAGCACTTCTACCGCTCCTACACCACCGCCGAACTGGACAGGATCATGGCATCCCGACCCGCCACCGCCACCGCGCCGCGCGCCCGCGAGATGAACCTCTACCGCCGTTACTTCGACCTCGTGGCGAACGGCTCCAAGACGATCGAAGTCCGCGTCCAGTACCCCAATCTGCGCAATCTCAAGCCCGGCGACCACATCCGCTTCGTGTGCGGCCGCGACGACGCCCTGACCCGTGTCAAGCGCGTCGCGCGCTACACCGGCTTCGAGGAGATGCTCGACACCGAGGGCCCGGAGAAAGTGAACCCGACCAGCCCCCGCACCCAGCAGCTCGCCAACATCCGCCGTATCTACGGCCCTGAAAGGGAAGCTCTCGGCGTCCTGGCCATCGAGATCGAACTCGTCGATGAACCGACCTGATTCCGTCGGCTGTTCAGCTCTGCGGACTCTGGACGGCGACAGGGTCCGTCTCGTCGTGGGGCCACAGGGAGGTGCGCCCAGGGGTGACGGTGAGGCCGAAGGCGGTGGCGCCGTGCTGGTGGGCCTCGGTGCCGTCGGATCGAAGAAGATCTCGGTCCAGGACCGGGCGGATGCCCGCTCGTGCGACGTGTCGTGATCGAGAGGCGCCCGGTCGCGCGGGGGCTGCGGAGCCGGGCGGCTCGTGTCAGTGGGTACACCGTCCGCTCCGAGGCTTGAGACTTCGCATCACGGGCAGGTCCGGCGGTACGCCGTCCCTGCCGGCACCTGTTCCTTCCACTCCGCCCGGGTCATCGCCCCGCCCTCGATCGCACAGACACGGGCCAGGAGCATGTTCAGATCAACGACCGGGGCCACATCCCACAACCGCACCGTCAGGGCACCCCATGTGGGTGAGCCGTGGACGGACCCCCTGGAGACGGTCAGGAAGCCGCGCGCGACGAAATCCCCCGGCGGGTTCTGCCGTCGGGGGATTTTCGTCAGGCCGTCAGGGCCTGGAGGTCGCGGACGGTCGGGAGGGAGCGGGCGTCCTCGGGTACCGCGTCCGTGACGCGGCGGGCGGCGAGGACCACGCGCTTGACGCGCCGATGGGCGGGGATCTTGTCGAGGACGGTCAGTGCTTGCCTGCCGGCCTCTCCCGGGTCGGTGTGGGCGTGGAGCAGGGCAGTGTGCAGGCCGAGTTGCACCGAGGTGTGGGGGGCGCTGTCGTACGGGTAGAGGCGGTGGGCCGCGGCCTGCGCCTCGGTGGCTCGGTTCGCGGCCCCCACCGCCGAGTAGGTGAAACTCTGGTCGAACCTCAGGTTCTTCTCCGCCTGCGGTTCGCTGGAGGGCAGGCGCTCGAAGAGGTCCTCGGCGTCGTGCATGGCCGCGACGGCCTCATGGCCGCGGCCCATTCCCGCGAGGACCTGCGCTTCCACGCTGACCGCCCGGACCAGTGCGCCGCTGGGCCGAGACCCGGCGTGCCGACGTGCGGCTCGGGCGAGCTCCAGTAGAGCGGGGAGATGCGTTCCCGGCTCCACCACCCGGTAGGTGGTCTCCCAACTCCGCGTGCGGGACGACAGGAGACCGTCACCGGACGCGTCGGCGTGGAAACGTGCCGTCTGCCACCAGCGGGTGGCCATGCGCAGGTCATCGATCTGATGGAGTCCCATCGCGATCAGACGAGAGTACTGTGCGGCCGCATGCGCCAAGTCCTGGCGGACGTCATCGGGTTGGGCGGTGGCCAGGTGCGGGGCCATGTCAGCCCAGTCACGGGCGAGTCCCCTCAGGGCGCTCTCGGGACTGGCGGTGGCGTAGCTCCGCCGATGGATCTCGAATCCCAGCGCCCAGTCCTCGATCATCGCCCGGGAGACGCTCGCGCCGGGTATCCGGGGCTGGCTCGCCTGCCATGCGGTGGTCAGGGCGGCGAGGACGGGAGCGGCGGTGGCGCCCGCCGTCACGGCGCCCGCGGCCTGGAGGGCTTGGCGACGGTTCACGTCGTCCTCGATTCCTAGGGGTACCTCGAACGTAGGTACCCCGCCACTCGATTCCCTGAACAGGACGGGTCGGAATTATCGGCCGGTTTACTATCAAACAGGCTGAAAGGCGACGCGCCGAAGAGCTCTCGGCGGTCCATCTCCAGCGCGACGGCGTAGGCCCGCTGGTAGCGGTTGCTGACGGTGGGCACCCGTCCCGTCTCCCAGCGCCCGATGTACTGGGCCATGTCCTTGACGCTGGGACGCTGGCGCTCGTTTTCGGGAAGCGCGGCCAGGATGAGGCGGGCGAGTTCGGGGCGGGACAGTCCCCGCTCCTCACGTTCCTTGCGCAGGCGCATGCCCGCGTAGGGTGCCATCGCGTTGTCCCTTCAGCTCGTGACCGTGCCCTTGGGTACCTGGCAATCGCCTTCATCGTGCCGTCTTCCCTGTGCGGTGCGTAGCGATTCGACCAGATCGAACGGAGAACAGCGGCACCACGTAGGGCCGGGAACGGCGACGCCCCGCCTTTCGGGCGAACCCGGAAGGCGGGGCGTGGGGTCGGGCGGGTCAGCGGCCGCCGTGGCAGCGCTTGAACTTCTTGCCGCTGCCGCAGGGGCAGGGGTCGTTGCGGGAGACGCCCTCGTAGCGCTTGGTCTCGGCCGACTCCTCGGTGTGGTGCTCGACCTCGCCCTGCTCGTCGGGGCCCGAGTAGTCGAGCTTGCCGGTGGTCGGCTTCTCCAGGGAGGGGCCGCCGGCGGAGGCGGCGACGGCGACCGGGGTGGCGCCGACCTTCGCCGCGGGCTGCTCCTCCACCTCGACTTCGAGGTGGTAGAGGTAGCCGACGGACTCCTCCTTGATGGCCTCCATCATCGCCGTGAACATGTCGTAGCCCTCGCGCTGGTACTCCACCAGCGGGTCGCGCTGCGCCATGGCGCGCAGGCCGATGCCCTCCTGGAGGTAGTCCATCTCATAGAGGTGCTCGCGCCACTTGCGGTCGAGGACGGTCAGCACGACGCGGCGCTCCAGTTCGCGCATGACCTCCTCGCCGAGTTCGGCCTCGCGCTTGTCGTAGGCGGCCTGGGCGTCCTCGCGGATCCGGTCGGCGAGGCCCTCGGCACTGAGGTTCTGCACCTCGCCGCCCGCCTCCTCGACCACCTCGTCGATGGTGACGGTGACGGGGTAGAGCTGCTTGAACGCCTTCCAGAGCTTGTCGAGGTCCCATTCCTCGGCGAAGCCCTCGGCGGTGGCGCCGGCGACATAGCCGTCGACGACCTCGTCGATCATGTGCCGGATCTGCTCGTGCAGGTCGGCGCCCTCCAGCACCCGGCGGCGCTCGGCGTAGATCACCTGGCGCTGCCGGTTGAGCACCTCGTCGTACTTCAGGACGTTCTTGCGGATCTCGAAGTTCTGCTGCTCGACCTGGTGC
>JAFACJ010000404.1 GCA_023425615.1 Actinomycetes bacterium | reverse complement strand
CCAGCTCCTCACGTAGCGGCCGCGGGGGGGGACCCGGCTGCTGCTCTGCCCGCCCCGGCCGCCGCCTCCAGCGCGGCGAGGGTGCCCGCGACATCGTCGACGATCACCGCGTCGGCGGCAGCGTACTTCGGCAGGTCCTCGGGCTTGGGGCACCAGACCATGACCTCCAGGCCCGCCCGGTGCGCCGTCTCCACGCACTCCTGGAACGGGCGCTGCTTGGCGTTGGCGTCGCAGGAGCCGGTGTGCAGCGCCACCGCGTCCAGGGCGAGGCCGGCCGCGGCGGCGACGGCGTGGCCGATGGGGAACCACAGCCAGGTGAGGAGGCCCAGCGGGATCCCGGTGCCCGACAGGCGCATCAGCAGTGCCGGGTCGAACGAGGTGACCATCAGGGGGCGGCGCCCGGCCTCGGCCTGGAGCACCTTCTCCAGCAGGGGCGCGGTGCGGTGGTCGAGCGCGTCCTCCAGCACCGTCTTGACGTCGATGTCGATGCCGACCTCGGGGGGCAGCGCCTCGAAGACCTCCTCGATCCGCAGGAGGCCCGCACCGGGGCCGTCGACGAGGAAGGATCCGTCCTCGGCCGTGGAGTCGTGCCGCAGCACCAGTCTGTCGTCCGCGGTGCGCTGGACGTCGATCTCGACCCAGGACAGACCCAGGTCCACGGCTCTCAGCAGGGACTCCAGGGTGTTCTCCCCGGGCCCCGAGCCACAGCCGCGGTGCCCGATGACCGTCGGTGTGCCGTCAAACATCATGTGTACGCCCCACTAAGCTGCTCGATGTGAGAAGTCCTGGTCAGATGCCCGTTGTCGGAATGGTGGGTGGCGGTCAGCTCGCCCGGATGACCCAGCAGGCGGCGATAGCGCTGGGCGTCCGGCTGCGGGTGCTGGCCTCCTCCCCCGACGAGTCCGCGGCGCAGGTGTGCGCCGACGTCCGGCTCGGCTCGCACGAGTCGCGGGCCGACCTGCTCGCCTTCGCCGAGGGCTGCGACGTGGTCACCTGGGACCACGAGCATGTCCCGGGAGAGCTCATCCGCGCGCTGGAGGAGGCCGGAGTGGTCTGCCACCCCGGATCGGCCGCCCTGCTGCACGCCCAGGACAAGCTGGTGATGCGCGAGAGGCTGTCGGCGCTGGGCGCGCCCTGTCCCGCGTTCGCCCCGGTCCACGGCAAAGACGATGTCATGAGCTTCGCCGAAAAGCACGGATGGCCGGTGGTGCTGAAGGCCACACGCGGCGGCTACGACGGCAAGGGCGTGTGGGTCGCCGGTTCCGAGGACGAGGCCGCGGCCGTGCTGGCCGAGGTGCTGCCCTCGGGGACGCCGCTGATGGCCGAGCAGCGCGTCGTCTTCCGGCGCGAACTGGCGGCGCTGGTCGCCCGCTCCCCGCACGGCCAGGGCGCCGCCTACCCGGTGGTGGAGACCGTCCAGAAGGACGGGATCTGCGTCGAGGTGGTGGCACCCGCCGAGGGCCTCGACCCCGAGCCCGCCGCCCCCGCCCAGAAGCTCGCCCGGGGACTGGCCGCGGCGCTCGGCGTGGTCGGGCTGCTGGCGGTCGAGCTGTTCGAGACCGAGGACGGGGTGGTGGTCAACGAGCTGGCCATGCGCCCGCACAACTCCGGCCACTGGACCATGGACGGCAGCCGCACCTCCCAGTTCGAGCAGCACCTGCGGGCCGTGCTCGACCTCCCGCTCGGCGACACCTCCACCAGCGCCCCCTGGACGGTCATGGGCAATCTGCTGGGCGGCGAGGACCCCGATCTCTACCCCCGCTATGAGCACGTCATGGCGCACGACCCCGGGGCGAAGATCCACTTCTACGGCAAGGGCGTCCGCCCGGGACGCAAGATCGGCCATGTGAACGTCACGGGCGAGGACCTGCCGAGGATGCGGGCGCGCGCCGCGCACGCCGTGGACTACCTCCGCGATCCGGGATCGGTCTACCCCGAGGAAAGGAAGAAGTGATGGCTCCGCAGGTCGGCGTGGTCATGGGCAGCGATTCGGACTGGCCGGTGATGAAGGCGGCAGCCGAGGCCCTCGCGGAGTTCGGGGTGGAGTACGAGGCCGAGGTGGTCTCGGCGCACCGGATGCCGCACGAGATGATCGAGTACGGCTCCGGCGCCGCCGGCCGCGGTCTGAAGGTCATCATCGCGGGGGCCGGGGGTGCCGCGCACCTGCCCGGTATGCTGGCCAGCGTCACTCCCCTCCCGGTGATCGGGGTCCCGGTCCCGCTGAAGTACCTCGACGGCATGGACTCCCTGCTGTCGATCGTCCAGATGCCCGCAGGTGTGCCGGTCGCCACGGTCGCCGTGGGCGGCGCGCGCAACGCCGGACTGCTGGCGGTGCGCGTTCTCGCGGCGGAAAACCCAGAACTACGGACGAAGATGCTGGATTTCCAGCAGGATTTGTACCGTCAGGCGAAGGCCAAGGGCGCCCGACTGCGGGAGACGCAGTAACACCGCCGTTACTTCCGTGAATCTTCCGGTATTTGGGCTGGGATCACGCTACTCCCGGGTAGCACCAGCCCGAGAGCATCCCGGTAACCGAAGGGCTGGTCTTTTCGTCTTGAGCGTTCTCGTGAACCTCGCCACACGGCTGCGTCGCATCGCCCGTGAGCTCGCCAAGTTCGGCAGCGTGGGGGCCCTCGCCTTCGTGGTCACCTTCGCGATGTTCAACCTGTTCCACGTGGGTCTGGGCTGGGGCCCGCTCACCTCCAACGGGCTGGCCACCTTGATCGCCACCACGTTCGCCTACTTCGCCAACCGGTACTGGACCTTCCGGCACCGGGAGCGCAGCGGACTCGGCCGGGAGTACCTGCTGTTCTTCGCGCTGAACGGGATCGGGCTGGTGATCACCCAGATCTTCGTCGGGTTCGGCTACTACGTCCTGCACCAGACCGGGGCGCTCGCCTCCAACCTGGCACTGGTCGTCGGCACCGGGGCGGCGACGGTCTTCCGGTTCTGGGCGTACCGCAAGTGGGTGTTCCTGCCGCCCGCCCCCGTCGTCCAGACGGTCCAGGCGCCCGCGACGGGGTTCACCGCCTCCTCCCGCGGCTCCCGGGCGGGGATGTCCGGCGGGATCAGACCGGGCCGCTGACGACCCGTTCGGAGGCGAGCTGGGCGTCCTCCCTGCGTCGCATGAGATAGGCGAACAGCGCGGGCTTGGGCTGCACCAGCTCCAGCCGCCCGCCGTCCACGGAGGCCAGCGAGCGGGCGAGATAGAGCCCGAGACCGGTGCCGCCGCCTCCGCTGACGTTCCGCTCGAAGATCTTCTTCGCCAGGTCGGGCGGCACCCCGGGGCCCTCGTCCCCCACCTCGATGATCACGTTCTGGCGGGTCAGCAGGGTGTGGATGGTGACGGTGCCCTCGCCGTGCATCAGCGAGTTGTCCAGCAGGGTCGCCAGGATCTGGGAGAGGCAGCTGGGCGTCACCACCGAGACCAGGTCCGGCTCGCCCTCGATCCTGATCTCCCTGCCGTCCTTGGCGAAGATCGGCCGCCACTCCTCGACCTGCTGCTCGATCACCAGGTCGATCGCGGTGGGCACCGCCTGCCCGGTGCGGTCGTGCCTGGCCCGCGCCAGGAGCTGCTCGACCACCGCGACCAGCCGCTCGGCCTGGGCCAGCGCCGCCTGCCCCTCCTCGCGCACCACGTCCGGGTAGTCGGCGGCCTCGACCATCTCCTCCAGGCGCATGGTCAGCGCGGTGAGCGGGGTGCGCAGCTGGTGGCTGGCGTCCGAGGCGAACTCACGGCTGGCCGCCAGCAGGTCGGCGATCCGCACCGCGCTGTTGTCGAGCACCTCGGCCACGGTGTCGACCTCCGGGATGCCGTAGCGGCGGCGCCTGGGCCTGGCGTTGCCCGTGCCGAGGCCGGCGGCGGTCTCGGCGAGGTCGACCAGCGGCAGGGTCAGCCGGCGCGCGAGCAAGATCGCCATCCCGGTGGCGATCGCCACGCCCAGCAGCACCAGGCTGGCGATCAGCAGAAGCTGCCGCAGCACGTCGTCCCGCACCTGGGAGTACTGCCGGTGGACGGTGACCGTGACATTGCCGCGGCTGCCGGTGGCGGACATGACCGGCCCGGTGAGCGGCCGGCCCGCCGTCTCCATCGTGTTGTCGGGAAGCTTGATCTCCACATACAGATTCGGATAGGCGCCGGCGATCTGCGCCGGGTCGGGCCTGCGGCCCTGACCCAGCGGTACCTCCACTTCCTTCACCAGGCTGGCGGCGGCGGTGTCCAGGCCCTGCTTGGCATCGTCGTAGATGAGCTTGCTGACCACATAGGCCAGCGGGATGCCCAGCAGGAGGATCGCCGTCACCGCCACCCCCAGGGTGGACAGCACGAGTCGGCGTCTCATTCATCCCCCATGGCCGGCGGAGGCGGCCCGCAGCACTCGCTTCAGTCTCCGCGTTCGAACCGGAATCCCACGCCCCGCACGGTGGTGATGTACCTGGGGCTTGCCGCGTCGTCCCCGAGTTTGCGGCGCAGCCAGGAGATGTGCATGTCGAGGGTCTTGGTCGAGCCCCACCAGTTGGTGTCCCACACCTCGCGCATGATCTGCTCGCGGGTGACCACCTTGCCGGCGTCGCGCACGAGCACCCGCAGCAGGTCGAACTCCTTGGTGGTGAGCTGTAGCTCGTTCTCGCCCATCCACGCGCGGCGCGACTCGGCGTCGATCCTGACCCCCTGCACGATCGGCGTCTCGGTGCTGCCGCGGCGCAGCAGCGCCCGGACGCGTGCCAGCAGTTCGGCCAGCCGGAAGGGCTTGGTCACATAGTAGTCGGCCCCGGCGTCCAGGCCGACCACGGTGTAGACCTCGTCGGCCCGGGCGGTGAGGATCAGGATGGGCACACCGTGTCCCTCGGAACGGACACGGCGGGCCACCTCCAACCCGTCGAGCTCGGGCAGTCCGAGATCCAGCACTATGAGATCGACGCCGCCTCCAAGGGCCCTCTCCAGGGCCTGCGGCCCATCGGGACTCACTTCGACGTTGTAGCCCTCTCGTCGCAGCGCACGCGCGAGGGGCTCGGAGATGGACGTGTCGTCCTCGGCGAGCAGTACTGAGGTCATGCACCGATCGTAGGACCATTCATGAACGTTTCCTGGCCAAGGACACAGGCTTGACCTGCGATTTGCCACTCATAGTACAAACTCAAATACGAATGATCACCATCTTCTGGAGGATAAGCCCCATGTCCCAGACGCCGGTGCAACCCGACCCCCAGGTCGCACGGGCGGTGGGGGCCTCGCTCTTCGGCGGGGTCCTGATGACCGACGTGCTGGGACTGCCGCGCGGGTTCGACCTGGAGAGCTATCTTGGCGTCCTGATGATCCTCGGCGGGCTGCTCGCCTGGTTCGGGTCGGTATGGCTGCTGGTCGACGACCGGGACCGGGTGTGGTGGTACGGCCTGGCCGAGGGGACCCTGATCACCCTGGGCTGGGTGATGACCCGGGTCTTCGGGCTGCCGGTCACCCGCGGCACCACGGCCGGCGAGTGGGGGGAGCGGACCGCGCTGCTCATGCTCTTCTTCGCGGTCAACCTCGTCATCCTGTCCGGGTGGGTGCTGAGGGCGCGGCGGCGGGGCAGGCACGTGCCGGTCGTCTCGGCCCGGGACAGGGAGTGGCGAAGATGAACCGGCCGACGTGACGTACATCACTCCGGGCCGCTCGACGGGCTGGAGTTCCTGGTTTTTCAGGGGTTTCGTCATCCTCACCCCCTCCCCGACCAGGCGCTCGAGAAAAGTGAGGGCTGGCCAGATGAGGTTAGGCTCCGGTAACTTAGGGATGCCTAACCTAATGGCTTGCCACCCCCTAAGGACCCGCGATGTATGTGTGCATCTGCAACGCCGTCACCGAGGACGCCGTTCACGAGTGCCTCGCGGCAGGCGCGCAGACCACACGCCAGGTGAAGGAGAGCTGCGGCATGAAACCCGCCTGCGGCACCTGCACCAAGCGCATCCGGACCATGGTGAGCCAGTGGCAGACCGCCTCGGAACTCGCGGACGCCCTGACCGGCGGCCCGGCCACGCTGCAGCCGGTACCCGGCCCGCACGCCGAACCGGCGCCCGCCCGTCCCGAGGCGCCCCGCGCCCCCCGCAGGGAGGTGAAGCAGCCCGCGGCCTGATCCCCTCCCCCTCCGGTCACGGGCGCGGACCCGGCCGGTGAGCGCCCCCCAGCCTGGCAGCGACACGCCGCCGGGCTTGTCGTGCTGCCTGTGGTTCATGCTTGGATGTACTCATGGAAGGCGACAAGGAAATCCTCGCGCTGCTCAACGAGCAGCTCACCGCAGAGCTGACGGCCATCAACCAGTACTTCCTGCACGCGAAGATGCAGGAGAACTGGGGCCTGGTGAAGCTCGCCAAGCACACTCGTGAAGAGTCCTTCGATGAGATGAAGCACGCCGAGACGCTGACCGACCGGCTTCTCTTCCTCGAAGCGCTCCCCAACTACCAGAAGCTCAACCCCCTGCGGATCGGGCAGACGGTCAAGGAGCAGCTTGAGGCCGATCTGGTGGTCGAGATGGAGGCCATCACCCGGTTGCGCCACGGCATCGAGATCATGCGCCGGAAGGGCGACGTCACCTCCGCCCGGATCTTCGAGCACATCCTTGAGGACGAGGAAGAGCACGTGGACTATCTGGAGACGGAGTTGGAGCTGCTGGAGAAGCTGGGCGAGCCGCTGTACATCCAGCGCTTCACCGACCCGAGCTGACATCCCTACCCAATCCCGGCTTTCTTCCGTTATCTTCCCGTGACACCCTGGGTGTCCTCAGCGGAGCGCGGCGGAAGGGGTCGACGACATGGCCGAACATCTGGAGGTCGAGCTCAAGTTCGACGCGGACGCCGGATTCGTCCTGCCGGACCTGAGCGGGCTCGCCACGGTCGGCGAGCCTGTCGTCCACGAACTGGAGGCCGTCTACCACGACACCGACGGCCTCGGGCTCGCCGCACGCGGGCTCACCCTGCGCCGCCGCACCGGCGGCACCGACGCCGGATGGCATCTGAAGATCCCCGCGGGGCCCGACTCCAAGCACGAGCATCGGGCCCCTCTGTCCGACACCCTCCCCGGCTCCCTGGCCGGGCTGCTGCCCGCCCACACCCGGGGCCGCGAGGTAGTGCCCGTCGCCACCCTCACCACCGTCAGGACCGAGCGGGAGCTGCGCTCCCCCTCCGGGCAGGTGCTCGCCGAACTCGCCGACGACCTGGTCACCGGCACCGTCGCCGGCACGCCCGGCTCCTCGTCGTGGCGGGAGATCGAGATCGAGCTCGTCTCCGGCGACCCCGCCTTCCTGGCCGAGGTCGGCGCCCTGCTGCGCGCGGCGGGCGCCGAGCGCGCCGCCTCCTCCTCCAAGCTGGGCAGGCTCCTCGGCTCCCGGGTCGAGCGGCTGCCCTCCTGGGAGGGCGACAGCGCCGGCGACGCGCTGCTGCGGCATCTCGCCGCCCAGGTGGACACGCTGCTGGCCTACGACCCCAAGGTCAGGCTGGAGGAGTTCGACGCCGTCCACAAGATGCGGGTGGCGGTGCGGCGGCTGCGCAGCGTCCTGGCCAGCGGCCGTCCCCTGCTGGACCGCGAGGCGACCGATCCGCTGCAACCGGAGCTGCGCTGGCTGGCGGGGGTCCTCGGCATCGTGCGTGACGCCGAGGTGCTGCACGAGCGGTTCAGCGGACGGCTGGCCGAGCTGCCGCCCGGCGTCGGTCCCACCGATCCCCGCTGGCTGCGCCGGATCAAGAAGCAGGAGAAGGCCGGCTACACCGAGGTCCGCGAGGCGTTGTCGGGTGAGCGGTACTTCGCCCTCCTGAACGCCCTTGACCGGCTCCTGGCCGTTCCCCCGCTCACCAAGCGGGCGCACCGGCCCGCCGAGAAGGAGCTGCGCAAGCTCGTCCGCCGGAGCTGGAGGCGGCTGGAGCGGGCGCACGACGCGATCGGGGCCGCCCCCACCAAGGAGACGGCCGACGAGGCCCGCCACGAGACGCGCAAGGCGGCCAAGCGGGTCCGCTACACCGCGGACGCCACCCGCGAGGTGCTCGGCAAGGACGCCAAGGAGGTCTCCCAGGCCGCCAAGTCCCTCCAGGAGGTGCTGGGACGCTTCCAGGACGGCGTCATCGCACAGGAGCGGCTGCTGGACGTCCAGCCGTCCGCCAAGCGCGAGGCGTTCGTCCTCGGCGTCCTGTACGGGCTGGAGCACTGCGAGGCCGAACGCGCGGTCGGCGAGATCGAGGACGCCTGGGCCGCCGCACGCGCCCGCGCCCTCCCCCGGCTGGGCTGAGCCGTGGCGCTAGTCGCGGACGGCGTGGCGCTCCACCGAGACGGGCGTGCCGTCATGGCACAGGTGGAAGACCCAGAAGGACGCCTTGCGCAGTGACGGGTCCTCGGGGAGGCCGGCGCCGGGGCAGGCGGTGCGGGCCAGGGCGGGGATCAGCTCGCCGTGCGTGCACACGACCAGGCCGCCGTACTCCTCGTCGAGCAGTTCGCGCAGGCGGCCCGCGGCCCGCTCCCGGGTGGTGGAATGCAGGGTGAAGGCCTGGTCGGCGACCAGCGGGACGTCCAGCGCGGAGGCGTAGTCCAGCACGCTCTCCAGGCAGCGCGCGGTGGCCGAGCTGACCACCCGCCGCGGCGCGTAGCAGCGCAGCAGGCGGGCCAGCTCGGCCGCCTCCCAGCGGCCGCGGTCATCCAGGGGCCGGACCAGGTCGCGGTCGTGCCAGTACCGCTTCTCCCCGGCCGAGGCGTGCCGCAGGACGATCACCGGGCTGGTGCGCTCGGGCAGCGCGGCGTAGGCGTCCAGGACCCCGGCGTCATGGGGGTGGCTGAGCAGCCCGCGCGCCTCCTCGACCGTGATCCACGCCAGCTCGTCGACCTCGGCGCCGGGCCGGAACACGCCCTCCTCGGCCGCCTCGGCCGCCCAGTAGTCGACGTGCTTGGGCCCCTTGGCCGTCAGGTAGGAGACGCCGGGCAGCCGGGGGCCGAGGAGCGGGATCGTTCCAGTCTCCTCCGCCACCTCGCGCACGGCCGTGCGCAGCGGATGCTCGCCCGGCTCGCGCTTGCCCTTGGGGAAGCTCCAGTCGTCGTACTTGGGCCGGTGGATCAGGGCCACCTCACGGACCGGGCCACGGCGCCGCCCCAGTACGGCTCCCGCGGCCCGGATCATGGAGTCAGCCTCCATCCACGGTCCTCCAGCGCCGTGAGCGCATCAGATGGGTCTGGATGTCCAGCGCCGGGGCGTCGGCGTCGCCGTTGTGGCGGGTCCACACGCCGTCGCCGTCCAGCCACCAGGAGGAGGTGTCGGTGGCGAGGCCCTTGTCCAGCAGCCGGAGCAGCTCATCGCGGTGGCCCACGTCGTTGACCCGCACCAGCGCCTCGATCCGCCGGTCGAGGTTGCGGTGCATGAGGTCGGCGCTGCCGAACCACACCTCGGGGTTGCCGCCGCACTCGTAGGCGAAGACCCGGGAGTGCTCCAGGAACCTGCCAAGGACACTGCGCACCCGGATGTTCTCCGACAGGCCCGGCACGCCCGGACGCAGCGCGCAGATGCCGCGCACCCAGATGTCCACCGGGACCCCCGCCTGCGAGGCGCGGTAGAGGGCGTCGATGACCACCTCGTCCACGAGGCTGTTGCACTTGAAGCGGATGTGCGCCGGGCGGCCCGCCCTGTGGTGCCCGATCTCCCGCTCGACGCGCAGGACGAGCCCGCTGCGCAGGGTGTTGGGCGCCACGAGGAGCTGCCGGTAGCTGACCTGCCGCGAGTAGCCGGTCAGGTGGTTGAACAGCTCGGTGACGTCCTCGGCGATCTCGCGGTCGGCCGTCAGCAGGCCGAGGTCCTCATACAGCCGCGCGGTCTTGGGGTGGTAGTTGCCGGTGCCGATGTGACAGTAGCGCCGCAGGGTCCCGTCGGCCTCCTGGCGCACGATCAGCAGCAGCTTGCAGTGGGTCTTCAGGCCGACGAAGCCGTAGACCACGTGGCAGCCCGCCTGCTCCAGCTTGCGCGCCCACTCGATGTTGGCGCTCTCGTCGAACCGCGCCTTGATCTCGACGACGACCACGACCTGTTTCCCGGCGTCGGCGGCGTCGATGAGCGCGTCCACGATCGGGGAGTCGCCGCTGGTCCGGTAGAGGGTCTGCTTGATCGCCAGCACCCTGGGGTCGGCCGCCGCCTCCTCGACCATGCGCTGCACGC
>JAFACJ010000031.1 GCA_023425615.1 Actinomycetes bacterium | reverse complement strand
CCTATGTGGTCGCCGAGGGCGGCAGCGGGATCGACGGTTCGGATCTGCGGCGTTCGGCTGCGGGTGTGTTGCCGGAGTACATGGTCCCCTCAGCGGTGGTGGTGCTGGAGGCGTTGCCGCTGACGGTGAACGGGAAGCTGGATCGGAAGGCTCTTCCCGCCCCTGACTTCGGCGCCCTGGTGGGCGGTCGTGCTCCGCGGACCGCTGTCGAGGAGTTGCTGTGTGGCCTGTTCGCCGAGGTTCTGGGCCTGGAGCGGGTGGGCGTTGATGATGGCTTCTTTGAGTTGGGCGGTGACAGCATCATCGCGATCCAGCTCGTCGCCAGGGCACGGAAGGCCGGGGTGATCATCACCCCGCGTGAGGTGTTCGCGCACCGGACCCCGGCGGGGCTGGCGGGAGCGGCACGGCCGCTGGACGCGGACGCGATCGCGGACACCGAGCCGGAGGGCGCTGGGATCGGCCCGGTCGACGTCACGCCGATCATCGGCTGGCTCGCCGAGCTGGGCGGGCCGGTGAACGGGTTCGACCAGTCGATGCTGCTCCGGGTCCCCGAGGGGCTGCGAGGCCACGACCTGACGGACGCCCTGCAGACACTGATCGACCACCACGACGCGCTGCGGATGAGGCTGTCACGGGCGGGCGGACGGGAATGGCGGCTGGAGGTCACCGAACCGGGGAGCGTGACCGCCGCCGACCTCGTCCAGCGCGTCGAGGTCGCCGGTCTCGACGAGAAGGCCGTACGCGAGATCGTCTCCGAACAGAGCGAGCTGGCGCGGCGACGGCTGGCGCCCGACGAGGGGATCGTGCTCCAGGCCGTCTGGTTCGACGCCGGCCCCGGCGCCCAGGGTCTGCTGCTGCTGCGACTGCACCACCTCGTGGTCGACGGAGTCTCCTGGCGCATCCTCCTGCCCGACCTCGCACAGGCATACGAGGCGCTGAGCAACGGATCGGCGCCGCGTCTGGAACCGGTCGGCACGTCGTTCCGGCAGTGGGCGCGCAGACTCACCGGCGCGGCGCTGGAACCCGGGCGGGTGGCGGAGCTGCCGCTGTGGACCGGCATCCTCGACGCCCCCGACCCGGTACTGGGATCCCGGCCGCTGGACACCGAGGCCGACGGCCCGGAGACGGTCCGGCACCTCACGCTCTCCCTGCCGGTCCGGGACACCGAACCGCTGCTGACGGCGGTCCCGTCCGCCTTCCGCGGCGAGGTCGGCGACGTCCTCCTGACCGGCCTCTCGCTGGCGGTGGCGCACTGGCGCGACACGGACGATCACGCGGTGCTTCTCGAACTGGAAGGCCACGGCCGCGAACAGGACGTCGTCGAGGGGGCGGACCTGTCACGGACGGTCGGCTGGTTCACCAGCCAGTTCCCGGTCCGGCTCGACCCCGGGCCGGTGGCGTGGCCTGACGTCCAGACCGGAGGCCCCGCCGTCGGAGCGGCCCTGCGGTCGGTGAAGGAGCAGCTCCGGGCGATACCGGACCACGGCATCGGCTACGGCCTCCTGCGCCACCTCAACCGCGACACCCGGGAGACGCTCTCCCGGCTCCCCGGCCCGCAGATGCGCTTCAACTACCTCGGCCGCTTCGGCGCGAGAACACTCGGCGGCCCCCCTCCGGGCGAGGACTGGCAGCCGACCTCCCTGGCCGGAGACGCCGAAGGCGCCGGCAACGGGCTGCGCGTCGCCTACGCGGTGGACGTGAACGCCGTGACCGTGGACGGTCCTGATGGCCCGTCGCTGTCGGTGACGTGGTCGTGGCCGTCGCGGTTGTTCTCGGAGGAGCGGGTTCAGGAGCTCGCCGAAGCGTGGTTCGTGGCTTTGCGCGGCCTTGCGGCGCATGTGCGTGGTGGCGGCACTGGCGGGTTCACTCCCTCGGATCTGCCGCTGGTGTCGATGACGCAGGCGGAGCTGGACGAACTGCACGCGGCCGAACCGTCACTGACCGACGTGCTGCCCTTGTCCCCGCTACAGGAGGGATTCCTCTTCCACGCCCTTTACGACGCGCAGGACACCGACGTCTACGTGACGCAACTGGCCTTCGACATCGAAGGCTTCGTGGACACCACCGCCCTCCAGGCGGCCATCCGGACTCTGCTGGATCGGCATGAGGTTCTGCGGTCGGGTTTCTGGCAGCGGCGTGATGGCGGATCCGTGCGGTTCGTTCGGGGAGAGGTGGCGGTGCCGTGGTCTGAGGCGGATGCGACTTCGCCGGGCGAAGCGGACCGGGTGCGTCGTTTTGATATGGCCGATCCGCCGCTGGTCCGATTCACGCTGTTCAGGTGGGGCGAGAGCCGTTTCCGTTTGCTGTTCACCGGTCATCACATCGTTCTGGACGGCTGGTCGATGCCGCTTCTGATGGCCGAGTTGTTCGAGCTGTACACCAGAGGCGGAAGCGATGCGGGTCTGCCGGAGCCCGCTCCCTACCGTGACTACTCGGTGTGGCTGGCCGGCCGGGACAAGGACGCGGCCAAGGCGGCGTGGGCGGAGGCGCTCGCGGGGGTGAGTGAACCCACCCTGCTGGCACCGCACGCGAACGGGATGGCGACGGAACCGCCCCGGCAGGTGCAGGCACGCCTGAGCCCTGAGGCAGCTGACCGGCTGTCTGCGATGGCCCGGGGCCACGGCGTGACGTTGGGCTCGGTGGTGTCGGGGGCCTGGGGGGTGTTGCTGGGGAGCGTCGTGGGGCGTTCGGACGTGGTGTTCGGCGCCACGGTGTCGGGTCGCCCTGCGGATCTTCCTGGCGCGGAACGGATGGTGGGTCTGTCCATCAACACGGTGCCGGTCCGGGTGCGTGTCGATGCGGGCGAGTCGCTGGCGGACCTGATGGTCCGGGTCCAGGAGGAGCAGTCGCGGATGCTGGCCTTCCAGTATCTGGGGCTCACCGACATCCACCAGGCGGTGGGCCATCGGGTCCTGTTCGACACCACGACCATCGTCGAGAACTATCCCGTCGACGCCCAGGACCTCACCGAGATCACCGACCACGGTCTGCGCGTCCTGGACGTCACCGGCTCGGACGCCACTCACTACCCCCTCACCCTGGTCGTGGTGCCGGGCGCGGAGTTGGTGTTGAAGCTGGACTACCGTGCCGATCTGTTCGATGAGGACGCCGCCGAGCGGATGCTGGCTCGTTTCGTCAGGTTGCTCGAGGTGGTGGCCGAGGAGCCCGGCACCCCGGTCGGGGAGATCGATCTGCTTCTGCCGGATGAGCGGCCGCGGCTGCTCACGGACTGGAACGACACCGCGGTGCCCATCCCGGCGATCACCGTGCCGGACCTGTTCCAGACCCAGGTGGCGCGGACTCCGGACGCCGTGGCCGTCGTGACCGACGGGGTCTCGCTGACGTACGCGGATCTGAACGCGCGGGCGAACCGCCTGGCCCGTTCGCTGGTGTCGCGCGGGGCGGGGCCGGAGAAGTTCGTCGCACTGGCGCTGCCGCGGTCGGTGGATCTGGTGGTCGCGGTCCTGGCGGTGCTGAAGGCGGGTGCCGCCTATCTGCCGATCGACACCGGGTATCCGGCCGACCGCGTCGAATTCATGCTGGATGACACCCGTCCTGTCTGCGTGGTGACGACGGGCGCCCTGGCCGGCCTGTCGGAGGGCTACCCGCAGGTTCTGCTGGACGGGCCCGAGACCGGGGAACGCCTGGGCGTACTGCCCGGCGATGATCTGACGGACGCGGATCGCCTCGCGGCCCTCGTTCCGGCCCATCCGGCTTACGTCATCTACACCTCCGGCTCCACCGGACGGCCCAAGGGCGTCGCCGTCCCGCACCGGAACGTCCTCGACCTGTATGCGAGCCACACGAAGTTCCTCTTCACGCCGACGACCACCGGTACGGGAATGCCGCGTCTGAAGAAGGCGCTCACCGACTCCCTCTCCTTCGACACGTCATGGGAGGGGCTGCTGTGGATGATGGCGGGCCACGAACTGCACTTCATCGGAGACGGCGTACGCAGCGACCCGCACGCCCTCGTCCGCTACGTCGCCGATGAGCGGATCAACTGCCTCAACTTCACGCCGTCCTACGGAGAGCAGCTCATCGAGGCGGGGCTGCTCGCCGTGGACGACGTCAAGATGCTCGCGTTGGGCGGGGAGACGCTCGGCGCCAGGCTCTGGGACGTCCTGCGCGCGGCGAACGGCATCACGACCTACAACATCTACGGCCCTACCGAATGCACCGTGGACACGCTGCTCTGCGACCTCGCCGACAGCGACCGGCCGGCGCTGGGCCGACCGATCGCGAACACACGGGTGTTCGTGCTGGACGACCGGCTGCGCCTCGTACCTCCGGGTACGCCGGGCGAGCTGTATGTGGCGGGCAACGGCCTCGCGCGCGGATATCTGAACCGGCGAGGGCTCTCGGCGGAACGTTTCGTGGCCTGCCCGTTCGGAGCCCCCGGTGAGCGGATGTACCGGACGGGCGACCTGGTCAGGTGGAGCGCGGACGGAAGACTGGAATTCCTGGGCCGTGCCGATGACCAGGTGAAGATCCGCGGTTTCCGTATCGAACTCGGTGAGGTGGAGGCGGCGCTCGCCGCGCATCCCTCGGTCGGGCAGGTGGCGGTGGTCGCCAGGGAGGACAGCCCGGGGGACAGGAAGCTGGTGGCCTACGCGGTCCCCGCGTCACTCGCGATCGACGCGGTGCTGCTGCGCAGGTACCTCTCCGGGGTGCTGCCGGACTTCATGGTCCCGGCGGCCGTGGTGCAGATGGACGCGCTGCCGCTGACGGTGAACGGCAAACTCGACAGGAACGCGCTCCCAGCACCCGACTATGCGGGTCTCGTGGCGGGCCGCGCGCCACGGACGCCGGTCGAGGAGATCCTGTGCGGCCTGTTCGCCGAGGTGCTCGGGCTGGATCGCGTCGGGATCGATGACGGGTTCTTCGAACTCGGGGGCAACTCGCTGCTGGCCATCCGGCTGGCGGGCCGCGTCCGGTCGGCGCTGGGCGCGGAGCTGGAAGTACGGACGCTCTTCGAGGCGCCGACCGTCGCGGGACTGGCCGGCCGGCTGCGAGAGACGGGAGAGGCCCGCCCCGTGCTCGCGCCGGCGGCCAGGCCGGAGATCGTGCCGCTGTCGTTCGCCCAGCGGCGGCTGTGGTTCCTCCACCGGCTGGAGGGCCCGTCGGCGACCTATAACGTGCCGATCGCGCTGCGCCTGGTCGGCGCCCTCGACGAA
>JAFACJ010000300.1 GCA_023425615.1 Actinomycetes bacterium | reverse complement strand
CCGCCTGGCTGCACGCGGCACGCCCCCTCGCCCTCGGCCCCGACGCCGTGTCGCTCACCCCCGCCGCGACCGTCGACCGCGCCCGCTCCCTCGGCCTGCCGACCGCGTCCCTGACGGTGCTCGCCGACCTCGTGGACGCGATGCTCTATCTCCGCTACTCCCCGACAGAGGTCGACGCCATCCAAGCCTGGAAATACGCGGACGCCTTCCGGAAGGCCGCCCGCTTCCGCCGCTTCACCCCCGCCGAACTCGCCTTCCACCTCCGCCTGGCCTCACTCCACCGCAGAAGGCGCAGCCCGGACCACGCCTCCCGTGCCGTCGCCGAGGCTCCCCTGGAGAGCGCGGAGCGCTGACCGGCCGGGTCAGGGCGCGGTGGGGGAGACCCGCAGCCGCAGGAGGCGGCGGGCGGAGATGAGCATGTGGTGGCGCAGGGTCTCGTCGTCGAGATGCGCCACCCGGGGGTCGGTCATGGTCACCATGACACCACCGCTGATCATGGTGGCGGAGACGAGCGCCTGCGTGTCGGGGTCGGGCCCGGTGAGCAGGACGGTGACGCGCCGTTCGAGGTCCTGCATGTCCCTGCGGTCGCGCAGGACGTGCAGCATCGCGGGGTCGGAGATCAGGGAGGTGGCCAGGCTCCGGTTCTCGATGGCGAGGTCGACGATGCCCGCCAGGACGGTCTCGGCCCGCTCGGTCCTGCGCCGCTTGCGCTCGGCGGTCTCGACCAGGAGCGCCAGCCGCTGGAGGTAGGGGGTGATGACCGCCTGGACGATCTCGTCCTTGCTCTGGAACTGGTAGTAGACGGCGGCCTTGGTGACGCCGATCTCATCGGCGATCATCTGCAGGGAGGTGCCGTTGACCCCGTGTTTGGCGAACAGGCCGAGGGCCGCGGTCAGCACCCGCTCCCGCGCGGTTCCCGCGCCGCTCCTTGAGGCCATCCACCGCACCCTATCCAACGCCGGGCGGCGCGGCGATCGGCTTGCCGGCGAAGGGAGGGCGTGGACGGATCCGGCCACGGATTCCTTAACCGATCGGCTAGTCATGAACTAGCCGATCGGTTAGAGTCCTTCCGTAGCGTCCGGCTTTCCCCACCGCCTTCCCCCCGGAGGGTGACGATTCCGAGGCGGGTGGAGAACGGCACATGATGCCGTTCCTTGATGCGACGGACGCCCCTTCCCCTTTTGTTATTCCCTCAGTGTCATCCCTGTTCAGGGGTGCCTTCTTTGTCTTATCGGGTTTTGAGGGAATAGTCGGGTTTTTGTCTGGTTTTTGTATGTAAGTGGTTATTGATGAGGATCGGGAGAGAGCTTATGTTACTCGTCGGAAACTTTCCGTCGAGGAGGCAGAGATGCACGCTGCGGAGCGAGAACGGCAGACCGCCACCGGTGAACACGGCCCGCCCGTACACCACCCCCGGCGTGCGCGCCGCCGCCTTGCCGCCGGGATCGCCGCGATAGGGCTGGCCGTCTCGGCACCGGCGGCCCCGGCCGTCGCCGGCGGGGTGGACTCGGCAGTGCCGCGGGCCAGATGCGGCCCCGGATCGTCACCGGAGACCGGGATGCAGGGCCAGGTCCCGCTGAAGGACCGCACCAGCGGACGCAGCAAACGCGGCTACCAATGCAACCTGGAACTCATCAGCCGCTACCAGAGCCAGGGCCAGGGCACGATAGGCGCCTCCTACGGAACCTGCCAGTACCTGGGCACGATCCTGCCGAGCGCGGTGACGTCCAAGCGCCCCGGCGTCAACGTCATCGACATGTCCGACCCCGCCAGACCGAAGATGACCGACTCCCTCATCAGCCCCGCCACCCTCGGCGGCACCTGGGAGACCCTGCGCGTCCACGAAGGCCGCGGCCTGCTGGCCGCGGTGTCGGTGGGTGCCGCGACCGGCGGCTTCTTCGTGTCCGTCTACGACGTCAAGACCGACTGCCGCCACCCCCGGCTCCTCAACGGCGTCAAGGGCACCAAGCTGACGATGCCCGGCGCGTTCCCCGGCCACGAGGCGTCATGGTCGCCCGACGGCCGCACCTACTGGACGACCGGCCTGCTGGGCGGCGCCATCGCCGCACTGGACATGACGAATCCCCGCAAGCCCCGTGTCGTCTTCAACGGACTGACCGGCATGGTCAACCACGGCGTGAACGTCAGCCGCGACGGCAACCGCGTCTACGTGGCCAGCTCCAGCATCCCGGCGGGCATCGTCATCTTCGACTCCAGCGACGTCCAGCGCCGCAGGTCCCACCCCCAGCTGCGCCGTATCTCGGAGACGACCTGGAAGGACGGCATCGTCAGCCAGTACGCGCAGCCCTTCACCGACGGCGGCAGGCACTACATGATCGCCGTGGACGAGCTGGGCTCCGGCGGCGTGCGCTTCTTCGACATCACCGACGACCGCAGGCCCAAGCTGGTGCGCAAGCTGAAGCTGGAGGTCAACCGTCCGGAGAACCTGAAGGTCCGCACCACCGACCTGGCCAGGAACGGCATCTTCGGCTACGACTCCCACTACTGCACCCTGGACCGCACCACCGACCCCACCACCCTGGCCTGCGGCTGGATCCAGTCCGGCATCCGCGTCTTCGACATCCGCGACCTGCGCCACCCCCGCGAGATCGCCTACTACAACCCGCCCGCCCAGACCGGCCGCCGCGCGAAGCTGCCCAACTCGGCGCACGCCTTCGTCCCCTTCGGCTCCTACTTCTCCGACCTCCTGGAGACCGTCCCGGCGGGTGAACCCCTCTACACCGGCGAGACCGACCTGTCCGCCGACTGGTGCATGTCACCGCCGCGCTTCGACGGCGACAGGCTGTGGGTGTCCTGCGACGACAACGGCGCGCTCCTGCTGCGCTTCACCAACGGCGTCCACCCGCGGTGAGAGGCCGTGCCCGCCGCGCCGGCGGCGTGTTCTCCGCCGTCGGCTTCCTGGTGCTGGGAGCGGTCACGACCCTCCTGCTGACCTCCACCGGCCCGTTCGGCGACGACGGCCGTGACGGGGCGCCGGGAGCCGTCGAGATCGGCTTCGCCCAGGACATGATCGTCCACCACCAGCAGGCGGTGGCCATGTCCCAGTCCGTCCGAGGCCGCGTCAGCGCGTCGCTCTCCCAGCTGGCCGCCGGCATCGAACTCAACCAGGTACGCGAGCTGGGTCAGCTGCAAGGCTGGCTCGCCTTGTGGGACGCGCCCCAGGTCGCCTCCGGACCGCCGATGACCTGGATGACCGACCACCCCCACCCCTCCGGCGACACCGTGATGCCCGGCCTGGCGTCGGTCGATGAGATGAACCACCTGGGCGACCTGAAGGGCAGGGACCTGGAGACCTCGTTCCTCCAGCTCATGATCCGCCACCACCAGGGCGGCCTCCTCATGGCCAGGGCCGCCGCCCGCAGGACCACCGACCCCCACGTCCGTGCCCTGGCCACCACCATGGCCACCGAACAGCAGCAGGAGACCGCCACCATGACCGGCCTGCTGTCGGCCATGGGCCGGCGCACCCTCCCGCCCCCGGCCTGACCACGGAACCGGCCCTCGGCCCGGGTAACGGGCCGAGAGCCTCCGTCGATCTCCTGGAGAGCGCTTTTCAGGCTTCCGCGCGGAGGCGTGCACCCTCACGGGCGGCGCCGGACTCGTCAAAAGCCCGCTGACGGATCCGCGGCCGGGATGAACGGCTTCCTGAGCGAGATCGGCAAGAAGCTCGCCGAGCGCCGGGTGGCACTGCCGGGACTGCTCTACCTCGTCGCCGTCGCCGCCCGGGTCCTCGGCCTGTCCCACGCCCTGGACACGGCGCGGATGAGCGACTGGATCACCGCGCGGGCCCAGGCACCCGCGATCCGCTCGGCGGGCAGAGCCGTCCTGGTCGCCGCCTTGCTCGCGGGGTCGGTCATCGCGGGCATGACCGCGATGTCGGTCCGCCCGCCGAAGGCCGGTCAGCGGGCCAGGAGGTCGCGCAGTCGCCGGACGATCTCCGCGGGTGCCTCCTCGGCCATGAAGTGGCCCGCCGTCGTGGTGTGGTGGCGCAGGTCGTCGGCCCAAGCCCCCCACAGGGCGGCGGCGTCATAGCCCAAGGCCGCGCCCCAGTCCTGCTGGACGACGGCGACGGGCATGCGGAGCCGGGCGCCGCGGGCACGGTCGGCGCCGTCATGCGCGACGTCGACGCCCGCCGAGGCGCGGTAGTCGGCGACGATCGAGGGGACCGCCGCGCGGCAGGCGGCGAGGTAGACCTCGCGGACCGGGGCGGGGATCGCGGCGGGGTCCCTCGCCCACTGGTCGAGGAAATGGCCGAAGAACGCGTCGGGCACGGCGCCGATCATCCGCTCGGGCAGGCCGGGAGGCTGGGCCATGAGATACAGGTGGAATCCGACGGCCGCCGACGCGCCGCGCATGACGTCCCACATGTCCAGGGTGGGCAGCACATCGAGACAGGCGAGGTGGGTGACCGCGCCGGGATGGTCGAGCCCCGCCCGGAACGCCACGAGGGCGCCGCGGTCATGGCCGGCGAGCGCGAACCGCTCGTGGCCGAGCGCCCGTGCCAGCGAGACCACGTCGGCCGCCATCGTACGCTTGGAGTAGACGTCGGGTCCGGTCTCGGCGGGCTTGTCGCTGTCGCCGTAACCACGCAGGTCGGGGCAGACCACCGTATGGTCGGCGGCGAGGTCGGCCGCGACGTGCCGCCACATGAGGTGCGTCTGCGGAAAGCCGTGCAATAGGAGGAGCGCGGGGCCCGAACCGCCGACCGCGGCGTTCAGCGCCACGCCATCGGCGACGTGAACGCGCTGGTAGGTGAAGTCCTGGATCACGGGTGACACTGTCTTCTCTCCTCGGTGAGCCGTGCCGATGTCCTGACTCCCTCAGGCTGCCGGGCGCCGATGAGCATCCGATCAGCACGAGACCGAAGGGCGGGAAAGCGTACCTGTGGAGGTCTTCCTCGGGGTCCT
>JAFACJ010000279.1 GCA_023425615.1 Actinomycetes bacterium | reverse complement strand
GCCCAGTTCCCGCTGGCGCAGGATGATCGGTGTCGGAGGCAGCGGGCCGTCCGCGCGGCGGGTGGGCGCGGCGGGCTCCGCGGTCCGCGGCGCGCGCGTCCCCAGGTGCTCGGCGAGCGCGCGCGGCGTCCGGAACAGGAACACATCGCGCGGGGTGACCGGCAGGCCGAGCGTCCGTGCCCGGTTGATCAGGGTGATGGCGACGATGCTGTCGCCCCCGGCCCTGAAGAAGTCGGTGTCGCCGTCCACGGCGGCGCCCGGCAGCGTCTCGGCGAAGAGGCCGACCAGCGCGGCGAGCGAGGCGTCACCCGCGGCGGCCGGGGTCTCGTCATGCGCGGCGCGCTCGATCAGGGCACGGCGGTCCAGCTTGCCGTTGACCGTCAGCGGCAGGGCGTCGACCGTCAGCACACGGCCCGGGACCATGTGCGCGGGCAGCTTCGCCGCCAGGAGCCCGTGAAGGTCGCCGGGCACGCGGCCCACGAGGTGCGCCACCAGGTGGTCGCCGCTGCCTGCCACGGTGACCGCCGCGTCGACCACGCCGTCGAGTTCCCTGAGCGCCGACTCCACCTCGCCGAGCTCGATCCGGAAGCCCTTCAGCTGCACCTGGTCGTCGGCGCGGCCGACGAACTCCAGCTCTCCGTCCAGCGTGCGGCGGGCGAGGTCGCCCGTGTGGTACATGCGGGAGCCGTCGCCCGCGAACGGGTCGGCAACGAACCGGCCCGCGGTGAGCCCCGGCCTGCCCAGGTAGCCGAGCGACACCTGGTCGCCCGCGACGTAGATGGCGCCCACCCTGCCCGGCGGCACCGGACGGAGCCGCTCGTCGAGCAGGTAGGCGGTCAGGCCGGGGATCGGGCCGCCGATCGGGCTGCGGTCGCCGCCCGAGGCGAAGTCCGCGTCGGTCAGCACCCGGTGCGTGACATGGACGGTGGTCTCGGTGATGCCGTACATGTTGACCAGCTCGGGCGTGCCGGTGCCATGCCGCTCGACCCAGCCGCGCAGCCGCCCGAGGTCCAGCGCCTCGCCGCCGAAGATGATCCGGCGCAGCGAGGTGACCGGCTCGGCGGCGTGCCGGTCTGCCTCGATGAACTGGTAGAACGCCGACGGCGTCTGGTTGAGCACGGTCACTCCGCGCTCGCGTACCAGCCGGTGGAAGTCGACAGGTGAGCGCGTCAGCCCGTACTCCGGCACCAGCAGCTCACCCCCGTGCGCCAGCGCGCCCCACAGCTCCCACACGGCGAAGTCGAACGAGTAGGAGTGGAACTGCACCCACACGTCACGGGGGCCGAAGTCCAGGTCGTGCCGTGTGTTGGCGAGCAGCGTCACCACGCTGGAGTGCGGGACGACGACGCCCTTGGGCCTGCCGGTCGACCCGGAGGTGTAGATCACGTAGGCCGCGTCGTGCCAGCCGGGCCCGGCCGCGGCGGCCCGGTCCGAGGCGGTCTCCGGCGGCGCGTCTCCCTGCACGAGCACGCGGGCCGGCACGCCCGCCCTGTCCAGCAGCTCGGTGAAGCGGTCGCGCTGCTCCCTGTCCACGAGGACGACCTGCGGGGCGGCGTCGGAGAGCACGTACTCCAGCCGTTCGTCCGGGTAGGCCAGGTCCAGCGGCACGTACGCGCCGCCCGCGGTGACGATCGCGACCAGGGCGACGACCTGCTCGAGGGAGCGCGGGATCGCCACGGCGACCCGTTCGCCGGGTCCGACGCCCGTGGCGCGCAGCACCGAGGCCAGCTCGTTCTTCGCGTCCGCCAGCTCGCCGTAGGTCAGCGACCGGGTGCCGCCGTCGAGGCCGCACTGGGTGACGGCGGTGGCGGCCGGGTCGCGGCCTGCTGCGGCGTCGAACAGCTCGCCCAGGGTCGTCGGGGTGAGGGGCGCGGGGCGGCGGCCGGTGCCGGGCACCAGGTCGTCGACCAGAGCGTCCGGCCGGGTGAGCAGTCCGGTCAGGGTCCGGGTGAACGTGCGCAGGATCGCCTGGGCTGCGGCCTCCCGCAGCAGCCCTCCGTCGTAGATCAGGTTGAAGCGCGGACGGCCGTCGAGCCCGCGTTCGACCACCAGCGTCAGCGGGTAGTGCGGGGCTCCCTCGTTCACGATCCCGGTGACGGCGATCTCGTCGCCGGGCCCGCGCAGGCCCGCCACATCGGTCGCGACGTCGAACACCACCAGGGTGTCGAACAGGGTGCCGCCGCCGGCCTGGCGTCCGATCCTGGTCAGCGAGACATGCTGGTACGGGAGCACCGCGCTCTGGTGGTCCCGTACCGAGGCGAGCAGCTCGCGCGCCGTGGTGGTGCCGGTCCAGCTCGCGCGCACGGGAACGGTGTTGATGAACAGGCCCACCATGTCCTCGATGCCCGGCACGTCCGCGTCGCGTCCGGAGACCGTGGAGCCGAACACCACGTCCTTGCCGTGCAGGATGCCGCCCACGGTCACCGCCCACGCGCCGTGCACGGCGACGCTCAGCGGCACGCCCGCCGACCGCGCCGCCGCGTCGGTGTCGATGTCCGGTTCCATGGCGGTGTCGGCGAACCCGTCGGACGGGGTGTGCCCCTCGGCGACCAGCGAGGGGCCGGGCAGACCGGTGAGCTGCTCGCGCCAGACCCGGTCGCCCTCGTCGTCGTCGCGCCCGGCGAGCCAGCGCACGTAGTCGGAGAAGCCTCCGCGCGGGTACACGCTTCCGGGGGCGTGGTACTCGGCCATGAGAGAGCGCAGCATCGGAGGCACCGACCATCCGTCGGCGATGATGTGGTGCACGGTCTGCACCAGGACGTTCCTGCCGGACCCCGCGCGGATGAGCGTGTACCGCATCAGGGGGCCGGTGGCCAGGTCGAACCCGGCGCGGCGGTCCCGCTCGGCGTACTCGCGGATCTCGTCGTCGGTGATGCCGGGGCGGTCCAGCGTGGTGAACGGCGCCTCCACACCGCTCTCCAGCACCGAGACCACACGGCCGTCGGTGAGGACCGCGAACCGCGCGGCGAGGTTCGGGTACAGCGCGAGCAGGCGGGTGGCGGCCGTCGCGAGACGGCCGGCGTCCACGTCGCCCTCCAGCTCCAGGAGCTGCTGCTCGACGTAGCTGCCCGCCGCGTCGTCGTCGAAGACCGAGTGGAAGTACAGGCCCTCCTGGAGCGGGGTCAGCGGCAGGACGTCACGCAGCGCCGCGCCGTCCAGGGCGTCGACGTCTGCCTGTGTGAGGGACACCAGGTCGAAGTCGCTCGGTGAGTGGCCGCCCTGGTCGAGCGCGGCCAGCCCCGCCAGCGCCTCCTGGAGGTACCCTCCGATCGTCGCGATGTCCTCGTCGGTGAACACGCCGTCCGGCCAGGAGATGGTGGTGACCAGCTCGTACCGGCCGGTCGCGCCGGGTTCGGCGATGGCGTTGAACTCCAGGGCGCGCGGCAGGCGCATCCCCGGGTCGCGCCTCTCGCCCAGCTGCCCCGTGGCGCCCGCGAGCCGCCAGTCCCCGGACTCTCCCGCGTCGAAGCGGCCCAGGTAGTTGAACAGCACCTGCGGGGCGGGCGCGTCGAACGCGGT
>JAFACJ010000278.1 GCA_023425615.1 Actinomycetes bacterium | reverse complement strand
GACGTGCCCGGTGGGACCCCGCACCGGGCAAGGGATATCCCGGTGAGAACGCACAAAGAACAACAAAGGCTCCGGACGCCTTCCGCGTCACTCATTCCAGGAAAGGGGAAACCCCATGCCCCCAAGGGCCGGAGAGGTCTTTCCGGTCATCGGCGGCGCCCGTCGCCCGAAGTCCGTCGGTGACCTGGACTTCCGTGCGTGACCAGGCGGTCACAACATACGTATTGTTCGCGGCATACAGGGCGTGAAATGCTCCCCGGCAGGAGGCCACCCCACTCCGGAGGAGGAACCGGGATGCAGACTCGCGCGGCGATCCTGTGGGAACCGCACACCGACTGGAGCGTCGAGGACATCGAACTCGACGATCCCAAGGCGGGCGAGGTGAAGATCAAGCTCACCGCCTCCGGGCTGTGCCACTCCGACGAGCACCTCGTCACCGGCGACATGGTCCTCGACCCCGAGATCGCGGCACTGCTGAGCCTTGAGCAGTTCCCGCTCATCGGCGGGCACGAGGGCGCCGGCGAGGTCGTCGAGGTGGGCCCGGGCGTGACGACGCTGAAGGAGGGCGACCACGTCGTCCTGTCCTTCATCCCCGCCTGCGGGCGCTGCCCGTCGTGCTCGGCGGGCCGCCAGCACCTGTGCGACCTCGGCGCCTTCATCCTCGCCGGACGGCAGATCACCGACATGACGGCACGCCACCACTCCAAGAGCGGCAAGGACCTGGGGATCATGGCGTGCACCGGCACGTTCTCCCCCTACACCGTGGTGAGCGAGACGTCCTGCGTGAAGATCGACGAGTGGATCCCGCTGGACAAGGCGGCGCTGGTCGGCTGCGGTGTGACCACCGGCTGGGGCTCGGCCGTCAACGCGGCGGGGGTCAGGCCGGGCGAGACCGTCGTGGTGATCGGCCTCGGCGGCATCGGCATGAACGCCGTGCAGGGCGCGGCCATGGCAGGAGCCCGCCACGTGGTCGCGGTGGACCCGGTGGAGTGGAAGCGCCAGCAGGCCGGGATCTTCGGCGCCACCCACACCGCGGCCTCGATCGAGGAGGCGATGGCCCTGGTCGGCGAGCTCACCTGGGGCGTGCAGGCGGACAAGGCGATCCTCACCACCGGCGTGGCCACCGGCGACCTCATCGGCCCGATGATGAGCCTGGTCACCAAGGGGGGCCGCGGCGTCGTCACCGCCGTCGCGCCGATCTCCCAGGAGGACGTCAAGCTCAACCTCTTCGACCTGTCGATGCAGCGCAAGGAACTGGTCGGCTGCATCTTCGGCAACGCCAACCCCCGCCGCGACATCCCCCACCTGCTGCGCCTCTACCACGAGGGCAAGCTCAAGCTCGACGAGCTGGTCACCAGCACCTACACCCTCGATGAGGTCAACCAGGGCTACAGCGACATGCGCGAGGGCAAGAACATCCGCGGCGTGATCACGTACTGACCCCGCGACGCCGGCGGGACCGCGGGGACCCCCGCCGGCGTCACGCCGAGGGCCTCTGTGCCCTCAGGCGGTGCGCTCGGGAAGACGGCTCGGGCCGGTGAGGAGCGGGGCGAGCCGTTCGCGGGCGAAGTCCGCGGCCCAGGACGGGTCGTGCAGGCCCAGCGAGGTGTCGGGGGACAGGCAGTAGGAGACGACCAGCCGGGCCAGGGCGTCGGCGCCGGGCAGCGGCGGCGCGTCGCCGGGCGTCTCGCGCAGCACCTGGAGGAAGAACTCGCGGAGCAGGGCGATGAGGGGCTCGCCGCGGGTGGTGAAGACGGGCAGGACCTGGAGCGGGTCGTTGCGCAGGAGCGGGCTGAGGGTGCCGTTGCGCGCGTACTCCAACGCGAACACGAACCCGGCGGCGACCTTGTCGGGGACGGTCTGCTCGGCGGCGATGAGCGCGCGCGCCTGCTCCAGGCCCTCATACGCGCCCCGGAACAGGACCGCGGTGACCAGATGGTCCTTGTCGATGAACCTGCGGTGCACGGTGGCGCGGGGGACGCCCGCGCGGCGGGCGAGCTCCTCCAGACGCGCGGGGCGGATGCCGATCTGGAGGAACTCGGCGAGAGCCGCGGCAAGGATCTTCTCCCCGGTCTCGTCCATGGCGTGTTCGGCGGGCCGCAGGACCTGTTCGATGACCGCGCTGAGCTCGTCGGGCACGGCGTGCTCCTTCCCGGTGGCGCCCTCGGGCCGCGGATTCCCCTTCTCCGTGGGGCTTCCCCGACCATCGCGACAATGCTACAAAGTTAGATTACTGACTCATCGTCGCATGGGTCGGCAGCCCTGCCCGATCCCGCTGGAACCGCCATCCCCCGGAGGAGCGGCCTGATGACCACGACCCCGTCCGTCCACGAAGCCGGACTGCTGCTGGCCGACCCCGTCGCCTACACCGACGAGCGCCGGCTGCACGAGGCGCTGGCGCTGCTGCGCCGCGAATCGCCAGTCCACCGGGTCGAGGCGCCCGGCTACAACCCGTTCTGGGCGATCACCCGGCACGCCGACATCATGACGGTCGAGCGCGACAACACCCTGTTCATCAACGGGCCGCGGCCCCTGCTGGTGACGGCGGAGCAGGATGTGGCGCAGCGGGAGATGGGGGTGAGCACCCTGATCCACATGGACGACCCGCAGCACCGGGTGGTCAGGGCGATCGCCTCCGACTGGTTCCGGCCCAAGGCCATGCGGGCGATGCAGGAGCGCATCGACGAACTGGCCCGCCGGTACGTCGACCTGCTGGAGGAACTGGGCGGGGAGTGCGACTTCGCGCAGCAGGTCGCCGTCCACTACCCGCTGTACGTCATCCTGTCGCTGCTCGGGATGCCCGAGTCGGACTTCCCGCGGATGCTGAAGATCACCCAGGAGCTGTTCGGCTTCGCCGACACCGAGATGCAGCGCGGGCAGAGCCAGGAGGACCAGCTCGCCCCCCTGCTGGAGCTCTTCGAGTACTTCAACGCGCTGACCGCCTCCCGGCGCGAGAACCCCACCGACGACCTGGCCTCGGCGATCGCCAACGCGAAGATCGACGGTGAGCCCCTGTCGGACGTCGACACCGTCTCCTATTACCTGATCGTCGCCACGGCCGGGCACGACACCACCAGCTCCACGATCTCCGGCGGCCTGCACGCGCTGATCGAGCACCCCGACCAGCTCCGGCAGCTGCGCGAGGACCCCGGGCTGCTCACCACGGCGACAGACGAGATGATCCGCTGGGTCACCCCCGTCAAGGAGTTCATGCGCACCGCCACCGCCGACACCGAGCTCGCGGGCGTGCCCATCGCCGAGGGCGAGTCGGTGCTGCTGTCCTACCCGTCGGCCAACCGCGACGAGGAGGTCTTCGACGACCCGTTCCGCTTCGACGTCGGACGCGACCCCAACCGCCATCTGGCGTTCGGGTTCGGCGTGCACTACTGCCTGGGCGCCGCCCTGGCCCGCATGGAGGTCCGCTCCCTGTACGCCGAACTGGTGCCGCGCCTCGCCTCCATCGAGGCGGCAGGCGACCCCGAGTGGCTGGCGACGACGTTCGTCGGCGGTCTCAAGCACCTGCCGATCCGCTACACGCTGCACTGAGAGACCGGAGCCTCCCCCCGATGGGCAACCCTCCCGAAGCGTTCTTCACCCCCGACGGCGCCGAACTCCTCCCCAGCCGGCACGCGGTCGGTCCATGGGGCGCCGACACCATGAACGGACAGATGATCGGCGGCGTCGTGGCGCGGAGCCTGGAACTCGACCACGGGGACCCGGCCTTCCTGCCCGCGCGGCTGACCGTCGACATGCTGCGCCCCACCGCGCTGGCACCCGTCACCGTGACGACCGAACGCATCCGCGAGGGACGCCGCATCCGGATCGCCGACGCCGTGATCAGCCAGAACGGGAAGATGGTCGCCCGCGCCTCCGCGGTCTTCCTCCGGCGCTCGAAGCAGCCGCCCGGCGAGGTCTGGACGCCCGACGAACCCCTGCCCGCCGCGCCCTGGGCGGGCCCGTCCGCCGAACACCTCACCTTCTTCCCCTACAGCGAGGACCGCGGATACGGCGACCACCCCGACATCTCCGTCTGGACGGGCACCAGCCGCAAGGGCGCCTGGTTCAGGGAGAGCAGGCCCCTGGTGGAGGGCGAGGAACTCACCCCGTTCGTCCGCGCGGCACTCGCGGGCGACGTCACCAGCCCGCTCACCCACTGGGGCACCGAGGCGCTCCAGTTCATCAACGTCGACTACACCCTCGCCCTCTCCCGCCTCCCCTCCGGGCACGACATCGGCATGCGGGCGTCGACGCACCTGAGCGCCGAGGGCGTCGCCACCGGCTCTGCCACGTTCTTCGACCGGCTGGGCCCCATCGGCACCTGCACGGTCCTGGCCCTGGCCAACCCGACCGACGCCTTCCACATCCCGCCGCCCCCCGGACCGGGAGCGCCTCCGGGCTGACGGACCGACCGCCGTCGGCCGTCGCCCGCGGCGGTCAGCGTGCGGCGACGCGTCTGGTGAAGGTGCCGTGGAAGCCCAAGGGCAGATGGTGGTCCAGATGGGCGGTGGCGACGGGAGGCGCGTTCAGGTCGCGGGCGTCCAGGACGACGAGGCGGGAGCGGTGGTCGGCCGCCGAGTAGACGACGGCCAGCAGCCAGCCGTCGTCCTCGGCGGCGTCGGGGGAGCGGGGGACGAAGAGCGGCTCCCCCACATAGGAGTCGTGGCCCAGGGGGTGGGCCTGGACAGCGCCCGAGCCGTTGTCGACCTTCAGGACGCTGTCGTAGGGGCCGGACGGCGTGGTGCGGCCGGTCAGATAGGTGAACCCGTGGGGGCGGGTGGCCAGGCGCCGGTCGAACTGGGGGAACTCGCCGGGGGCGTCGGTCAGCTCGTGGGCGATGACCCGTCCGCCCGGGGTGATGCGGTAGCGCATGAGACGGCTGGGCGGCAGCGTCGTGAACGCCGAGCGGAAGTCCGTCAGGTCCCGCTTGAGGGTGGCGAAGTCGTCGAACAGCACCAGGTCGACCACGGTGTCCGAGCCGTCCTCGAAGGCGTTGGAGACATGCACGTGGACGAGCGACTCGTGTTCGACGATCCGGGCGGGGCCGCCGTCACGGGGGACCAGGACGAACCTCGTCCCCTTGGCGGGGCGGTGGACGATCGCCTCCATGACGGGGCCGCCCGCCGCGAGCCGTCCGAGGTCGAACATGTAGGGGTCGAGGACGAAGAGGAGGTGCTTCTGAGTGAGGGCGACGTCGTGGTTCCACGGCATGTCGAGGAGCCGCACCGACGCCAGACGGCGCATCCGCCCGGCCCGGTCGACCTTCCAGCAGTTCAGCGAGGGGAGCGGTGTGAAGTCCTGGCCGAAGTTGAACATCTCCCCGGTCGCCGGATCCCACTTGGGGTGGGCGGAGAAGGAACGCAGCGTCCCGCGCAGCCGTCCCTCGAAGTCGTAGGTGCCCTGGGTGGCGAGCGTGTCGGGGTCCAGGAGGTGCGGGGGACCGCCCTCCCACAGGG
>JAFACJ010000209.1 GCA_023425615.1 Actinomycetes bacterium | reverse complement strand
GCGGCGCGAGCTGGCGGGCCAGCGCCTCGGCCTGCGGGATCGACACCCGGTCGGGGACGCCGATGCGGGAGGGCGTCTCCCGGCCGGTGTGGTCGCGGGCGAGCATCGCCATCTGCCGCGGCGCGACCCGCAGCCGCAGCGTCAGGTCGTCGCTGATCGGCGGGAGCGCCTCGTGCAGGTCGAGGACGGTGACGCCCTCGACGCCCTCGGTGAGCTGGGCGTCGTAGGGGACGGAGCCGCCGTCCAGGACGACCACGTGGTAGGGCAGGTCGGTCAGGGACAGGCCGCGGCTGAACCGCGGGCGGTTCTGGATCTCCAGCAGCTTCTCCAGCCCGTCCAGGCCCGTGGTGATGAGCCGTACCTGGCCCGCTGCGTCGAGTTCGCCGGGGTGCAGCGCGTGGGGGAGCCACTTGACCCAGTCCCAGGCGGCGAGGTTCTCGGGGGAGGCGCAGACCGAGACGCGGACGTCGTCGGGGGTGTGGAAGGCGGCGAGGTGCAGGAGGACCGCGCGGACGAGGCCGCGCGCGGTCTCGGCGTCGCCGCCGGGCACGACCCGGGCGAAGGACCGCAGCGCCACCGCGACCGGCAGGTCGGGGACGGTGGAGTGGGTGCGGGTGAACCGGCCGAGCGCGCCGGCCGTCATCGGCTCCAGGTCCTCCACGGGCCGGGTGTCGGGGGGGATGAGCTCCAGGGCCAGGCGCTGGGGGCCGCGGGCGATGCGGACGTTGACGAAGTCCTCGTCGGAGGGGCGGCGCTCCCACAGCCGGTCGCTCATCACCAGGGAGGGCAGCGCGGCGGGGTCGGGGCTGCCCCACTCCAGCGCGTCGCGCTGCTCCTTGGCGGCGGTGCGCACCCGGGTCCTGACCTGGCCGAGGTAGCGCAGGTAGTCGCGGCGCTCGGCGTTCAGCCGCACCTTGCGCTCACCGCTGCCGCGGCCCATCTGGCCGAGCATCATGCCGAGCATGGAGACGGCGAACAGGCCGCTGGAGACGTAGGTGAGGGGGCTGGACCCGGGCTGGGCGACCATGAAGACCATCGCGCCGGATCCGGCCATCATCGGCAGGTACATCAGTGCCTGGCGGCCGCCGTCGGAGACCTGTTCGGGGAGTTCGGGGGGAGACTCCAGCAGGATCTCGCCCCTTGGCATTTGTGGTGGTTTGCGACGTTCGCCACGACGGACCAGCTCCGTGCTCATCGCTGAAACTTTCCCCTCGTCGTCCACCTTTGGTATGAACGGTCATCCTAGAGATCCGTGATCTTATGAATCCCGCGACTGGAGGAACCCGGTGGACCTGTGCCGGATCACCATCGCCGGTCCCGCCCGCCGCATCGACCTGTCACTGCCTTCCGACGTCCCGTTCGGATCGCTGCTCCCGGTCCTGATCCGCAACTCCGGGCCCGATCTGGCCAATTCCGGACTGGCGCACGGCGGATGGGTGCTGCAACGGCTGGACGAGGCGCCGTTCGACCTCGGCGTCTCGCCGCAGCAGGCGGGCGTCAGGGACGGCGAGGTGCTCTACCTGCGCCCCCAGATGGCACCGCTCCCCGAACCGGCCTTCGACGACGTCCCCGACGTCATCGCCACCGCCGTACGGGAACGTCCGGACCGCTGGAGACCCGGTCTGACCAGGATCGCCGGCCTCGCCGCCGGCGCGTTCATCCTGGTCCTCGGCGCCTGCCTGCTGGTGGCGCGGGGCGGCTCGTGGGCCCCCTACAGCGCGGGCGTGGTCACCGTCCTGCTCCTGGGCGGGGCGGTTGCGGTGTCACGCGCCCGCGGCGACGCGGGCGCGGGCGCCGTGCTCGGCCATCTCGCGCTCCTGTACGGGTTCCTGGCCGGCTTCCTCAGCCCCGGCGCCGGCCTCGGCGCCGCCCAGCTCCTGGCGGGCAGCGCGGTCGTGCTGCTGGTCGCGGTGCTGGCGGGCTTCGCGGTCAGCGACGGCCTGTCGGTGTTCGCCGGATACGCGCTGGCCGGGCTGATCGGCGTGCTGGGCGGAGGACTCGGGCTCGCCTTCGACGGGCTCGCCCCCGAGGGCATCGCCGCGATCCTCATCGCCCCCACCCTGGCGCTCACCCCGCTGACCCCCGCCCTCGCCTTCCGGCTCTCCCGCGTGACGCTGCCGCCCGTCCCCACCAGCGCCGAGGACCTGCGCTCCGACAGCCTCCTGGTGGACGGGCAGGCCGTGCTCGGCAGGACCGCCGTCGCCGACCGCATCGTCACCGGCGTCAACGCGGGGATCGGGCTGGCGGCCGCCGTCGCGATGACCCTGCTGACGCTCGGCGACGGCTGGTCGCCGCCCACCATGGCCGCGGTCGTCGCGCTGGTGCTGCTGCTGCGCGCCCGGGTCTTCGGCGGACGCGGCCAGCGGCTGTGGCTGATCGTGCCGGGCCTGGCCGGGCTCGGCCTGCTGGTCGTGGTGTTCACCGCAGAGCTGCAACCCGCGGTCTTCACCGGGGCGGCGCTGGCCCCGCTGGCGGCGACGGCGGCGGCGGTGATCGGCGTCGGGCTGTGGCTGCCCGGCGCCCACCCGTCACCGGTGTGGGCGCGGATGCTCGACATCTTCGACCTCCTGCTGATCGTCAGCCTGATCCCGCTGGCGTTCGGCGTGGTGGGGCTGCTGGACAAGGTGCGCGGCATGGCCGCGTCGGTGGGCTGATGCTGACCCGCAAGGACCTCGTCCAGGCGCACCGCCTGATGACCATGCGCGCCGGGCAGGCGCTGCTGCTGGCCGAGCCCGACAACGCCGACCGGCCGCTGCGCCGTATCGGCATCGGCCTGTTCAGCGGGCTGATGGTGGGGGTGCTGCTCATCGCCGGATGGGGCATCGCGGGACTCATCACCAAGGACGGCTCGATCCGCGGCATGGACGAGCAGACCGTCCTCATCGCCAAGGGCACCGGCGCCAAGTACGTGATGTGCCAGATGCAGCGGGACAGGCTGTGCACGGCGGTCAACTACGCCTCGGCGCGGCTGGCGGTCCAGGGGACGCAGGTGAAGGTCCGCACGGTCGCCACCAAGTCCCTGGCCAGGTTCCAGCGCGGGCCGCTGATCGGTATCCCCGGGGCGCCGGACGCGCTGCCGTCGTCGCTCGTCAGCGCCCCCTGGAGCGCCTGCGTCAGCACGGTCCCCCACAACGGGCTGCGGGTACCCGCCGCGTCCCTGGCCATCGGCGGGGACCTGGGCGGGACGCCCATGGAGCCGGGCAGGGGCGTCATCGTCCAGACGGACCGGCGGTACTGGCTGGTCGCGGACGGCGTGAAGAGGGAGCTGCCCGAGGCGTTCGTGCGCATCCTCGCCCCCGAGTACCAGGAGATCCGGGTACCGCCGGTGTGGCTGAACGGCCTGGTGCCCGGACCGCGGTTCGAGCCACCCGTCATCCCCGGGCGCGGCCTTCGCGTCGCGTCGCCGGCCGGGGGGAAGGCCAGGATCGGCCAGCTCTACTCCGTCGCGGCGTCCGGGGCCTCCCCGCAGCAGACGTACGTGCTGCTGCGCGAGGGGCTGGCACCGCTGACGAAGACCGAGGCGTGGCTGCTGGAGAACAGCCCGCGCGCCCCCGAGCTCATCCCCGTCTCCCGCTCGGTCGCCAACCGCTTCCAGACCGCGCCGCTCCCCGACAACGGACTGCCGCGGGAACTGCCCGGCGTCGTCGCCTACGACGGGTCGCAGCCGCTGTGCGCCGTCTACGCCGCCCCGGGGAAGGCGTCGGCGCGGCTGACCCTCGGCGCGTCGCTGCCCGCGATCGCCGACCCGGCGGCCATCGGCACCCGCCCCGACCGTCCGGACCAGATCATCATGCGTCCCGGCACCGGCGTGCTGGCCGCGGTGACGCAGAACGAGCCGGTGTCCTCCGGGGGGACGACCGCCTATGTCCTCATCACCGAGGACGGGCAGCGGTTCCCCATCCCCACCGCCGAGGACCTCGCCAAGCTCGGCTACACCGAGGCGCAGACCCGCCCCGTCATGTCCCATCTGATGCAGCTCATGCCCGCGGGGCCGGCTCTGGACGGCGGCGCGGCGGTCAACCGGATCTCCTGACGGTGAGCGGTCATGGGCCTTGGGATCCGGCGGCTGTTTCGTCAAGGACGGAGGTGGCGTGTGTGATAACGGTTCCATAACTCGACGTCAGGGTTTTCTGATGCGCGGTGGCAAGGCGGGGCGGAGGTGCGTATCGTGATCTTCCGCTTTGCGAATCGGGAATTCCATTGCATTTATGGAGGTGAACGGGTGGCTCCCACTTCGGGCGCTGATAGGGCCAAAATGGCCCAGGCCGCCACGCAGATCGAAGACGCTGCGCAGGACATCCGGGGCCTGCAGACCGGACTCAATGCGCGCAAGGGCGCGATGATGGAGGGATGGGTCGGTAACGCCTCCCTCGCCTTCAACCGGGTCTTCACCGAGTTCGACCAGGCCTTCCGCACCACCCTTGAGCAGCTCGACAAGATCCACGAGAAGCTCGTCGACAACCGGATCCGCTACGAGGCCAACGAGGACCAGGTCCAGGCCGACATCCAGCGGCTCGACTCGCTGCTCAACAGCTAGGAGAACGCACGTGGCTCCCACGGACTACACCAGGGTCAATTTCACGTCGCTCGCCGATGGTCAGGCCGACTTCCGCAAGTTCTACACCGAGCTGA
>JAFACJ010000136.1 GCA_023425615.1 Actinomycetes bacterium | reverse complement strand
AGACCCTGCTGGACGCGGCGGCCGGACCGGAGGCGCGGGTGACGGCCGCCCGCCGTCTGGGCCTGCCGGAGTCCGGGCGTTTCAGGGCCGTGGCGTTCCACGGCGGCGAGGCCCGCGTCCACGGTGGGCCGGAGGGGCCGGCGCCGCTCCTCGCGGAGGAGGCGCGCGCCGGGGTCGGTCCCGCGGTCCCCCTCGAAGAGCTGCCCTCGTCGTGGGCCGCCGCGCGGCTCGCGCTCCGCCTGACCGCCGAGGGCACCGCGGACGACCCCGGTCCCCGCGTCGTCCGGGCGGAGGAGGCGGGCGGTCTTCTGGTGCTGGCGCGGACCGTCGGCCCGGACACTCCACGGATCGAGGACGTCACCGCGGTGGAGCGCGCCTTCCGTACCGCTCCCTGGGCTCCGGCGACCCTCGACGCCGTCGCCACCGCCTCCAGCCTGCGTGCGGCGGCCACGGCCCTGTGCGTGCACCACTCGACGCTCCAGGAGCGCGTCGTCCACGCCGAACGGCTTCTCGGCTGGTCGCTCGGCGACGCGCAGGGCCGTTTCCGGCTGTACCTGGCCCTCGTCCTGCGCCGCCTCCACGGCGCCACGGCCCCCGGCTGAGCGGCAGGGGACCGTGGCGCGGGCGGGTCAGAAGCGGATGATGCCGCGGAGGATGAGGCCGTTGCGCATGTCCTCGTAGCCCTGGTTGACCTCGTCCAGGGTGTACTCCTTGGTGATCATCTCGTCGAGCTTGAGCTGGCCCGTCTTGTAGAGCTCCAGCAGGCGGGGGATCTCGTGCTGGGCGTTGGAGGAGCCGTACAGCGAGCCGCGTACCTGCTTCTCCAGCATGGAGAGCATGAAGAGGTTGCCGCTCATCTCGTTGTTGGCGAAGTTGGCGACGGCGGTGACGATGACCTTCCCGCGTTTGGTGACCAGGTCGAGGGCCGGGCCGATGTAGGCGCTCTCGGCGCGGTCGGTGGTGATGATGAAGGCGTCCGCCATGTTGCCGCGGGTGAGTTCGACGACCAGGGGGCCGGCCTCCTCGACGCTGGCGGCGGTGTGGGTGGCGCCCAGCTCCAGGGCCTTGGTGCGCTTGAACTCCACCGGGTCGATGGCGATGATGTGCCGCGCCCCGGCGACGCGGGCGCCCTGGACGGCGCTGGCGCCGATGCCGCCGACGCCCTGCACCACGACGGTCTCGCCGGCCTTGACCTCGGCGGTGCGCACGGCGCTCCCGAAGCCGGTGGGCACACCGCACCCGATCAGGGCCGCCTTGTCCAGGGGCGTGCCGTCGTCGACCTTGACGACGGAGGAGATGGGGACGACCGTGTACTCGGCGAAGGCGCCCAGCAGGGACATCTGCCCGATGCCCTGGCCGCGGGCGTGGAAGCGGTAGGTGCCGTCGGGCTGCGGGCCGTTGATGAGGTGCGCGCCCAGGTCGCACAGGTTCTGCATGCCGCGCGCGCAGTACGAGCAGTGGCCGCAGGAGGGGATGAAGCTGAAGACCACCGAGTCCCCCTCGGCGACCCGGGTCACGCCGGGGCCGGTCCGGACGACGACGCCGGCGCCCTCGTGGCCGCCGATGACCGGGTAGGGCATGGGGATGTCCCCGGTGACCAGGTGGTCGTCGGAGTGGCACAGGCCGGTGGCGGTGAGCTTGACCATGACCTCGCCCTCCTTGGGCGGGTCGAGCTCGACCTCCTCGATCTGCCACTTCTCGTTCTGGCCCCACAGCACTGCTGCTCTGGTCTTCATCGGGTGCGTCCTCTCTGACGTGCGGGGTGCCACGCCCGGTTCTGTGTCGCGCCCTACCGGCGGGCAGATGCGGGTATACAATATAAAAATTACACCAGTCCTATGACAAGGGTCAGACCGGTTCGGGTTGAGACGCTAGTCTCATTCCTGTGACGGTCGCCAGGAATTCCCATTGTTCTTTTTGCGGTATCCCGTTCTCCCCCGGCGCGGCGTGGCCGCGCACCTGCTCCGGCTGCGGGAGCACCAGCTACCTCAACCCGCTCCCCGTGGCGGTGATGGCGCTGCCCGTCGATGACGGCCTGCTGGTGGTGCGCCGCGCCGTGGAACCGCGGCTCGGCGCCCTGGCCCTGCCCGGCGGCTTCATCGACCTGGGGGAGTCCTGGCAGGAGGCAGCCGTCCGGGAACTGCGCGAGGAGACGGGCGTCGTCGTCGCGGCGGAGGAGGTGTGCCTCCTCGACGTCCTCAGCGCGCCCGACGGCACCGTGCTGATCTTCGCTCTGGGGCCGCCCACCACCGCGGCGGCCCTGCCGCCGTCCGTCCCCACCCCGGAGACCTCGGGCTGGGAGGTGATCCACGGGCCGTGCGACCTCGCCTTCCCCCTGCACACCCGGATCGCCGCCGGCTACTTCGCCAAAAAATCTACAACGTAAAGGCCGGGGGCCGGTTCAGACGGAGGGGTGGCTGTCGGGCTCGGGATACTCGCGCTGGAAGGTGGAGTACAGCCACCACAGCGACGGCAGGAGGATCAGGGCTCCGATGGCCAGCACGAGGAGGGTCGCGGCGAGGACGGAGCGGGTGGCGGCGGCGTCCTGGAGGGTGACGCCCGGCAGGAGGCGGGGGTACTGGGCGAGGGCCCAGCCCCACAGCAGGCCCGTGACGGCGAGGGCCGCGGTGAGGCGGACGGCGCGGTAGGCGCGGCGCCACAGCAGGAGCAGGGACAGCAGCCCGGCGGCGATCGAGACGATGAGCAGGGGCAAGGCGCGGCCCGAGGTCAGCTCGGTGAACAGCAGCGGGGCGTCGGCGTGCAGGACCAGCAGCCCGGCCGCCGACAGGACGCCGGTGACGGCTCCGGCCAGCAGGGCGCGGTGGCGGAAGGACGCGGCGAGCGCGTGGTCGCCGGAGCGTTCGGCGTCGCGGGTGAGGTAGACGGCGGCCAGATAGGCGGCGGTGCCCACGGCCAGGGCGCCGCTGATGAGCGAGGTGGGGTTGAGCCAGCTGGTGACCAGGTTCCCGGCGGCGATGCCGGGCGGTACCCGGCCCGAGGCGATGGCCCCGGCGACGGTGCCGAGGAAGAACGGGGTGACCAGGGAGGAGAAGGCGAAGGTCGCGCCGAACAGGCGCCGCTGCCACAGCAGGCTGCTGGCCTTGCGGAAGGCGAACGCCGCGCCGCGGGCGATGATGCCCAGGGCGGCGATGGTGAGCGGGATGTAGAGGGTCGAGCACAGCGCGGCGAACACCGAGGGTATGCCGGTCCAGGTCAGCACGATGACGAAGATGAGCCAGACGTGGTTGGTCTCCCAGACGGGGCCGATGGAGTGCTCGATGAGGTCGCGCTGGGGCCGTCCGCGTTCGGCGGTGCCGGCCAGCAGGTCCCACACGCCGCCGCCGAAGTCGGCGCCGCCGAACAGCACGTAGGCGGTCATGCCGATCCACAGGACGGTCAGCAGGAGCTCGGCCAGCGGCATGTCAGACCACCTTGAACTCGGTGATGTCGCGTTCCTGGGGGGCGAGCGGGACGGGTTTGTCGCGGGCCATGCGCCGCAGCACGTACACGGTGGCCACCGTCAGCACGAGGTAGACGGCGGTGACGAGGAGGAATCCCCACAGCAGTCCGGGGGCGGGGTTGACCGCCTCGGAGGTGCGCAGGATCTGGTAGACGGTCCAGGGCTGGCGGCCGACCTCGGTGACGATCCAGCCGGCCTCCAGGGCGAGGACGGCGGCGACGCCGGACACGGCGGCGGCGCGCAGGAACCACGGGGTGGCCGGCAGGTCGCGGCGCCGCTGCCAGGTGAACGCCAGCCAGGCGGCAAGGAGCAGCAGCGCGAATCCGAGCCCCACCATGATCTGGAACGCCCAGTGGACGACGTTGACCGGCGGCCAGTCGGCCCGCGGCACCTCGTTCAGGCCGGTGATCTCGGCGTGGGGGTCCCAGTGCGCCAGCAGGGACAGGCCGTAGGGGATCTCCAGGGAGAAGCGCAGCTGATCGTCGACGGCGACGCCGCCCAGGTGCAGGGGGACGCCGGTGGCGGTGTGGAAGACGCCCTCCATGGCGGCGAGCTTGGCCGGCTGATTGCTGGCCACGAAGTGCGCGGCCCAGTCCCCGACGCCGATCTGGACGGGGGTGATGATCGCGGCGACGGTGAAGGGGAGCAGGAGCCCCAGCCGGTGGTAGCGGTCGCGGCGTCCGCGCAGCATCGCCACCGCGTACACGCTGGAGATGCCGAACCCGGCGACCATGAACGCGGCGAGGATCATGTGGGTGGTCTGCGGGGGAGTGGCGGGGTTGAACATCGCGGCCCAGGGCCTGACGGCGGTGATGCGGCCGTCCTGGCCGGTGAATCCGGTGGGCTGCTGCATCCAGGCGTTGGCGGCGACGACGAAGAACGCGCTGGAGACGCCGGCGATGATGATGGGGATGCCGGTGAGCAGGTGTTTCCCGGGGGTGAGCCGGTCCCAGGCGTAGAGGTAGAGGCCGAGGAAGATGGCCTCGAGGAAGAAGGCGATGCCCTCCAGGGCGAACGGCAGTCCGATGACCTCACCGTAGGTGCCCATCAGGCCGGGCCACAGCAGGCCCATCTCGAAGGACAGGATGGTGCCGGAGACGGCTCCGACGGCGAAGAGCACGCCCATGGCGCGGGCCCAGCGGCGGGCCAGCAGCCGGTAGTTGAGGTCGCCGGTGCGCTGTCCGAGCCATTCGGCGAGCAGGGTGATGGCGGGCATGCCGACGCCGAGGCAGGCGAGGACGATGTGCCAGCCCAGGGACAGGGCCATCTGCGTGCGGGCCGCGCCCAGGTCGGTGGCGGTGGCGGCGTCCAGCGGGCAGGGAAGATCGAGCACAGCCGTCTGCATTACCGCTGGATGATCGGCTGACACGCGCGCCCGGTGAACCTCGACCCTCTCCTTACCTTACTGCGTAAAGGCACCGGGTGGGTTACACCCACAGAAACCACACAAATAACGACTAAAGACTCATCAACCAAGGTGTGGTCCGGGGTAGGGGTGTGCCATGAGCGATGAGCAGATCATGCATCAGATCAAGCGGATGATCGAGGAGGAGCACCAGCTGCGGGACTCCCGGGATCCGGACAAGGCGGCACGGGTCAAGCGGATCGAAGAGGACCTGGACGTCTGCTGGGACCTGCTGCGCCAGCGGCGCGCGGCGCGTGAGACCGGTGGCGACGCCGAGCACATCCTGGCGCGGCCGGTGGAGGAGGTCGAGCGCTACCAGCAGTGACGGCGGAGGCCGTGGCGCGGCTCGCCGGTAGGGTGAGTGCCCTTTGGCGCGCCGCTCGGCGCCGTGTCCTTTCCGGGAGTGGTTCTGGTGTCTGTTCCGCTGTCTTCTGTCGCGCTCGATGCGATCGTCGTCCGGTTGCGTGCCGCCGGTTGTGTGTTCGCCGAGGAGGAGGCGGAGGTGCTGGTCGCGGCGGCGGGCAGCGGGGTGGAGTTGGAGGGCATGGTGGAGCGGCGGGCCGGGGGGCTGCCGTTGGAGCAGGTCGTGGGGTGGGCGGAGTTCCGCGGGTTGCGGGTCGAGGTGGATCCGGGGGTGTTCGTTCCCCGTCGGCGTTCGGAGTTCCTGGTGGAGGAGGCCGTCGCGCTGGCGCGTGCGGGCGCGGTGGTGGTGGATCTGTGTTGTGGGTCCGGTGCTCTGTGTGTGGCGTTGGCGGCGGCGGTGCCGGGTGTGGAGTTGCATGCCGCGGATGTGGATCCGGTGGCGGTGCGGTGCGCGCGGCGCAATGTGGGGGCGGTGGGCGGC
>JAFACJ010000118.1 GCA_023425615.1 Actinomycetes bacterium | reverse complement strand
CTGTTCCGGATGATCACCGGTGAGCAGCAGCCCGACGGGGGCAAGCTGCGCATCGGCGAGACCGTGCAGATCTCCTACGTCGACCAGAGCCGCGGCGGCATCGACCCGCAGTCCAGCGTCTGGGAGGTCGTCTCCGACGGCCTCGACCACATCAAGGTCGGCCAGGTCGAGATGCCCTCGCGCGCCTATGTCGCGGCGTTCGGCTTCAAGGGCCCCGACCAGCAGAAGAAGGCGGGCGTCCTGTCGGGCGGCGAGCGCAACCGGCTCAACCTGGCGCTCACCCTCAAGCAGGGCGGCAACGTGCTGCTGCTGGACGAGCCGACCAACGACCTGGACGTGGAGACGCTGTCGTCGCTGGAGAACGCCCTGCTGGAGTTCCCCGGCTGCGCCGTGATCACCTCGCACGACCGCTGGTTCCTCGACCGGATCGCCACCCACATCCTGGCCTGGGAGGGCGAGTCCAACTGGTTCTGGTTCGAGGGCAACTTCGCCGACTACGAGAAGAACAAGATCCAGCGCCTGGGCGCCGAGGCCGCCCGCCCGCACCGTGTCACCTACCGCAGGCTGACCCGCTGACGGTTCCACCACGAGGCGAGACCCCCGGGGCGGGAACGGCCCGGGCCGGGGGTCGTGTGTGAGGTCCGCGACGTGTCGGTCGCGGGCCTCGCCCGTTTTCGGGGGGCGCCGGATGTCCCTGTACCATCAAGGCGACATTTCCCCTGGAATCTCAAGGCGAGGCATGGAAGACATCGCGACGTCGCCCCCGCAGGAGGACACGGCGTACCGCCACGTCTGCACGTTCCATGTCCGGTTCGGGGATATCGATATGCGGGCTCACTAACTGTGAATTACATCTCTCCAGCTCAGCGACCCCTTGGTGAGGAAATGACCATCGAAGCCCTGCCCGGGACCAAGCGTCGCCATGTCTACGAGTTCAACGTCCGCTGGGGCGACCTCGACCCCCAGAACCACGTGAACAACGTGAAGTTCCTCGGCTACCTCGAAGACGCTCGCCTGGTCATGTTCCACGCAGACCCGGTCAGGGCCGGCCTTGAGCCGGTCCGCGGCATGGTCGTCTCCCGCCACGAGATCGACTACAAGGTCCCGCTCGGGGGAGTGCTGCACCCCATTCGCGTAGAGACTTGGGTCACCAATCTGCGCGCGGCCTCCTTCCAACTGGCCTATGAGGTCCGCGACGACGAGAACCTGTACGCGACCGCCACCTCGACGCTGGTCGCCTTCGACGTCGAGAACGCCCGCCTCCGCCGCTACACCGAGACTGAGCGCGAGTACATCGCCCGCTTCCTCGACCCCGCCTGAGCAACAGTGATCACTTCCCGCTCGCCCTCCACTACCGGCGGGGACAGAGGGAGGTCTGCGATGAGTGCCCAGCCGATCCACCACGAGGCCCCACCGACCCGGAGAACATCCTCGCCCGGCTCCCGGAGCCGGGTCCACCCGACGTTCCTCCAGCAGCACGAAGACGCGGTGCAGCGGGCTCACGCTCCCGTCGGCTACCGGGGCCTGGTCGAACTGCTGCACGTGTGGAGCCTCCGCGCTGACGCCTACGCTGAGCCCGGCTACCGGGACCGCAGACAAGAGGCGATGGACGCCGCGGCAGGCTCGCGCGGCATGTCGCCGGAGGAGCCGATCGCGGCACGGCGCGCTCGGTGACGCCGTATCGCGTCGAGTTCCGGCCCGAGGCGTCCGTCAAGACGCTCGGCATGCCTTGAGGCCAACGAGCACCGCGACCAGCGGATCATCGCCTCCGACCCGATCCTCGACCTGCCCGACGGCACCCGCCTCAACCGGTACCTCAAGGCCGACCGTGTGCGGATCGCCCAGCTCTCCCGCGACCTGGACGCCCACCGTGCCGGTGGGTCGCTGTCCACCACGGCCCCGGAAAGGAGGGCAGCGACCACATCCACCTCGCCGTCAACCTGGTGCGGGAGGACGGGAAACCGGTCTGGTACGGCGGCGGCAAGCTCGCCCCCGACCTCACCCTGCCCCGCCTCCGAGCGGGCTGGCAGGGGGAACGACCCCGCCCACGCGGTCGAGGTGTGGAAGGCCGCAGCCGCTGGCGCGATTCCGCTGAGGCCGCGCCAGGCCGCCGGGGATCTGAACGCGTGGGTGCAGGCCACCGCCCAAGTCGAGGCGCTCGCCGACCAGCTCGCCGCAACGCCCGCCACCAACACTGTCGTCTGGGCGCGCGGCACGTGAAGCCGCGGGCGTGTACGCGGTCCTGTGGCGACGGACCGAGGCCGACCAGGCCGGCCCGCTCGCCGGAGCCGTCGACGCCTTGGCCCGCTCCGCCCAGCACCGCCAGCGGGGGGGGATGCCTACTCCCGGCCACTCCGCAGTGCCGCACGCGTCATCCAGGCCGCCGACGGTCTCCAGTTCATTCCCGTCCCGGCCAAGGTGCGCATCCGCCTGCCCGTCGGCCGTCCCCGCACCCGGCCCGCAGCGGTCGCCGCCGACAAGGCGCACTCCTCCCGCGCCAACCGCTCCTACCTGCGCAAACGACACATCAAAGCGGTCGTCCCGGAGAAGAGGGACCAGGCGGCCAACCGCAAGAACAAGGGCAGCCGGGGCGGCCGGCCCGTCTCCCACGACGCGGGCTTCTACCGGGAGCGCAACACCCATCGAACGCCTGATCAACAAGCTGAAGGCCTGGCGAGGCATCGCCACCCGCCACGACAAAACACCCGCGAGCTACCTCGCCGGTCTCCACCTTCGTGCATCGATCGTCTGGATCGACGACCTCCTCCGGACGACCAGTTGATCACGACATCACAAAGGCCCTAGGACAGATTGTAGTGCAGGCTGAGGGTGTAGGGGTTGGGGCACAGGAAGCCGCCGGAGGTCTTGGTGAGGCTGCCGCTGAGGTCCATCCCCGTGGGGGGAGAGGCCAGGGTGACGGCGACGGTGCCGCTGTAGGTGCAGTTGAAGGGGCTGGAGACGTTGACCGTGGCGCTGACGCTGCCCGTCGGGCCCGTCCAGCTCGACGGGGTGGTGACGTAGCTGCAGGAGAAGTTGATGCTGCTCAGCGTGACGGTGCTCGCGGTGGTCGAGACGTGCATCGAGGTCGGGGCGCAGAGCGACGAGCCGGACAGGGTCGCGGTGTATTCGTCGGCGAAGGCCGGGGTGGACAGCCCCAGCACGGTCGCGCCGACGGCGGCCGTGAGGGCGAGTGTGCGGGTGAACTGCATGGTGATGGGACTCCTTGTTTGGAGTTCGTTTCCGCTCTCAGCCGAACCATAGGGTTACTTCCCTCTCGGCGGAGGGGTGATCGTTCTCGGGGCGCTCCCTAATAAAGGAGTGGGCGGCCCGGCGATCGCGAGGGGTATGAGCGCCTGCCGTGCCGTATGAGTTAGGCGGGGAACGCGGTGTGAGGTCGGAAGGGCGTCCAGATCGGTCTTTGCGGACTGATCTGAACGCCCTTCCTCATGTCCTCGGCAGGTTCAGTGATTTCCCGTCAGCGGTCTAGGACAGGTTGTAGTGCAGGCTGAGGGTGTAGGGGTTGGGGCACAGGAAGCCGCCGGAGGTCTTGGTGAGGCTGCCGCTGAGGTCCATCCCCGTGTAGGGGGGGCCGCTGGCAGGGGTCAGGGTGACGGCGACGGTGCCGCTGTAGGTGCAGTTGAAGGGGCTGGAGACGTTGACCGTGGCGCTGACGCTGCCCGTCGGCCCGCTGCGGGGGCCCGTCCAGCTCGACGGGGTGGTGACGTAGCTGCAGGAGAAGTTGATGCTGCTCAGCGTGACGGTGCTCGCGGCGGTCGAGACGTGCATCGAGGTCGGGGCGCAGAGCGACGAGCCGGACAGGGTCGCGGTGTATTCGTCGGCGAAGGCCGGGGTGGACAGCCCCAGCACGGTCGCGCCGACGGCGGCCGT
>JAFACJ010000091.1 GCA_023425615.1 Actinomycetes bacterium | reverse complement strand
TGCGCATCCTCGGCCCGCGCGCCGTGCAGCTCCACCTGGTCCAGGAGGTCCAGGAGGTCTACCGGTCGCAGGGTGTGTCGATCCACGACAAGCACATCGAGATCATCGTCCGGCAGATGCTCAAGCGGGTGAACGTGCTGGAGGCCGGTGACACCCACCTGCTGCCCGGCGACCTGGTGGAGCGCCCGATCTTCGAGCGCACCAACCGCCAGGTGGTGGCCGAGGGCGGTACCCCCGCCGCCGGCCGTCCGGTCCTCATGGGCATCACCAAGGCGTCGCTCGCCACCGAGTCCTGGCTGTCGGCCGCCTCCTTCCAGGAGACGACCCGGGTCCTCACCGAGGCCGCCATGCACTCCAAGAGCGACTCCCTGCTGGGCCTCAAGGAGAACGTCATCATCGGCAAGCTCATCCCGGCCGGTACCGGCATGCCGCAGTACCGCAACGTCCGGGTCGAGCCCACCGAGGAGGCCAAGGCCGCGGTGTACAGCGTCGGCTCCTACGAGGACGCCGGTGAGTACACCTTCGGTACGGGCTCCGGCGAGGCCGTTCCCCTGGAGGAGTACGACTTCGGCCAGTACGGCCGCTGAGTCGCGGTACGCAGGAAGAGCCCCGGTCGCCACGGCGACCGGGGCTCTTCCCGTTCCGGGCGGGTGCGGGCCCGGGAGTCAGGCGCCGGGGAGCATGAGGTGGTCGAGGCAGGAGTGGAGGTGGTGGCGGAAACGCTGGACGGCCTGGGGGTCGTCGCGGCCGAGGCGGCCTCCGTGGGCGTCGGGGACGCCGCCGTAGACGAAGGTCTGGACGGACCAGACGATGTTCCAGACGATGAGCTCGATGTCGACGTCGTCGGGGAAGAGGCCGCGGGTCAGCTCGGCCACCGCCTTGATCTGGGGGAAGGAGTAGAACTGCTCGATGTGCCGCAGGTCGGAGGCGTCGTGCATACGGCGGTGCATCCACAGGGCGGCGGTCTGGGGGTAGTCGAGGAAGTAGTCGAAGTACTCGTCGACCATGCGGTGGACGCCCGCGCGGTCATGGGTGTAGGCGCCGGACATCCGCTCCAGGAGCGCCTGCTCCTGGTCGTGGACGAGCTGGATGACCGACAGGTAGAGGTCGCGTTTGCCGCCGAACAGGTCGGTCACGGCCGAGGGGTCGAGGCCGGTGGCGTCGGTGATCATCCGGTTGGTCGTCTGGTCGTATCCCAGCTCGGCGAACAGCCGCAGCGCCGTCCGCAGCAGCCGCTCGTGATCGGAGAGCGCGCTCTCGGTCATCGTCCCACCCCCGCAGGTCGTTCTGACCCAAGATAACAAGCCGGACACCCTCGGTGATCGTTCCGGTGCGGGCGCCCGATGCCCTTAGGCTCGGCGCATGGCATTGGTGAACGTGGTCGTGCTGGTCGGCTCCCTGCTGCTGGTGGTGCTGCTGTGCCTGGGGCTGATCAGGGCCTTGGGCAGGTTGAGGTAGCACTACGCTGGGCGGTATGGAGATCGTGTTCGAACATGAGCTGCACCCGGACCTCAAGCCGCTGGAATGGCTGGTGGGGACCTGGGAGGGCGACGGGATCGGTGACTACCCGACGATCGAGCAGTTCAGGTTCACACAGCAGATCTCGTTCACCCACATCGGCAAGCCGTTCCTGATCTACACCAGCCGCACCTGGCTGCTGGATGAGAACTTCCGGCAGGGGCGGGCGCTGGCGATGGAGACGGGGTTCTGGCGGGTGCCCGACGGCGGCCGCGAGGTGGAGGTGCTGCTGTCGCACCCCACCGGGATCCAGGAGATCTACACAGGCGAGGTGGCCTTCCACAAGGTCGAGCTGGTGACGGACGTGGTGGCGCGCACCAGGACCGCCAAGGAGGTGACCGGCGGCAAGCGCCTGTACGGGCTGTTCCCCGCCCGCGACGGCGGGGGAGAGCGGGACCTCGGCTGGGTGTACGAGATGGCGGCCATGGGCCAGCCGATGCAGGTGCACATGTCGGCGCAGCTGAAGAAGGCGCCGCAGTAGAGCCGTAGGAGACCGGAGAAAAAGGGCGGTCCCCGGACCTTTCCCCAGGCGGGGAGCCGTCAGGACTGGACGGCGGTCCGGGGACCGGGTGTCTGCTGGAGATTCGCCAGGAGACTGCTGTCCCTAAGCGGGCGCTCCTAGCGAGCAGCCACCTCGCAAGTCCTCGCATGAATCATGTTCTGGACCACCTCCTTTCCTGCGTGCTCAAAAGCTATGCGACGGTTCAGGCGCAGGGCAAACGATTTCTTTCGCGGCATAGGATCGAGGTATGGCTGAGACCACCTGGCAGGAAGAGCTGCGCTCCCGCGGCTACCGGGTGACCCCGCAGCGCCAGCTCGTTCTGGAGGCGGTCGCCGCGCTGGAACACGGGACGCCGGAGGAGATCTGCACCCAGGTGCAGCTGACGGCCAAGGGCGTCAACATCTCCACCATCTACCGGACCCTGGAGCTGCTGGAGGAGCTCGGGCTGGTCAAGCACGCGCATGTGGGGCACGGTCCGCCGAACTACCATCTGGCAACCGAGGCCGACCACGTGCATCTGTGCTGCCGCGGCTGCGGCAGGGTCGAGGACGTGCCGCCCGCGGTGGCGGAGGGACTGGTGCGGGCCCTGGAAGCCGATCACGGCTTCGAGACCGACGTCCACCATCTGACGGTCTTCGGACGGTGCAAGGAGTGCCGCTCATGACGTTCTACGCCGACGTGCCCGATGAGACGCTGCCCGCCCATTTCGGTGATCCGTACGCCGAGCAGAAGGCGCTTGCGGCGGGGGCGGCCGTGGTCGCCAGGTCCAACCGCGGCGTGGTGCGCGTCTCGGGTCCCGACCGGCTGTCGTGGCTGCACAGCCTGCTCAGCCAGCATCTGGCGGAGCTGCGTCCGGGGCATGCCACCGAGGCGCTGCTGCTGAGCCCGAACGGGCACATCGAGCACCATCTGTCCCTGGTGGACGACGGCGAGGCGGTGTGGGCGCATGTGGAGCCGGGCACGGCGCCCGCGCTGGTCGCCTTCCTCGACCGGATGCGGTTCCTGCTGCGGGTCGAGATCGCCGACGTCTCCGCCGACCACGAGGTGGTCACCGGCATGGGTCTGGAGGGCGCCCTCGCCCTTCCCGACGTCGCCGGGACGACCAGCCTGATCGTCCCGCGCGGGCAGGTGCCGCAGGGGCGCGAGCCGGCCGGGATCTGGGCGTACGAGGCGCTGCGGATCGCCGCGCACAAGGCGCGGTTCGGCCTTGACACCGACCACCGGACGATCCCGCACGAGATCGGCTTCATCGAGACGGCCGTCCATCTGAACAAGGGCTGCTACCGGGGCCAGGAGACGGTGGCGCGGGTGCACAACCTCGGCCGCCCGCCGCGCAGGCTGGTCTTCCTTCACCTGGACGGAAGTGCCGACAGGCTTCCGGGACACGGTGCCGACGTCGAACTGGACGGGCGCGCGGTGGGGTTCGTCGGCTCGGCGGCACGGCACTACGAACTGGGTCCGATCGCGCTCGCGCTGGTCAAACGAAATGTGCCTGTCGAGGCCACTTTGTCCGCTGATGGGGTGGCCGCGGCGCAGGAGATCGTGGTCTCGCCTGACACGGGGGCCAATGTCACGATCGATCCGGCGCTGCGGGCCAGGCGACTGTGATTGATCTCCCCTGATATGGGATAAACAGAAGATCGAGTGTGCTTCCCACCGAAGGCGGTACGCGATCATGGTGTCCAGCCCCCGTAAGCCGTCGGCGCCGCCGCCGCGCAAGACCTCCCGCCGCCGGGTCGGCGGCAGGGACGCCGAGCAGATCGCGTGGTGGCTGCTGTTCGCCGGCCTGACGGTGGTCGGCCTGCTGACCTGGACCTGGCGGCTGCTGCTGCTGACGCTGCTGCTGTGGAGCTTCTATGAGTTCTGCCTGGTGCGCACCCGCTGCCGGGTGAAGACCAGGCAGGGCTTCGAGTGCGTCGAACCGGTCCGCGGCAGGGTCTTCGCCCACGACCGCCGCCACCAGGACGTCAAGAACGACGGCCTGTGGAACCTGATCGGCCGCCCCAACCCCCGCTACACGCCGAGGATCTCCGAACCGAACCGCGACACCGGCGTGGTGCTGGTGGCACCCCGCGTCCGCCACCGCCTGGACAAGACCGACCGCTACATCCTCTACCTCGCGGCCCTCGGCACCGTCGTCTCTCTGGCGGGCATGCTCTGGGGTCTGTTCTAGACCTCCAGGATCAGGGTGATGGGGCCGTCGTTGACAAGGGAGACGGCCATGTCGGCGCCGAAGCGGCCGGTGGCCACGGTGGCGCCGAGGTCGCGCAGGGCGGTGATGACCGCCTCTACGAGGGGTTCGGCGACGTCGCCCTTGGCGGCGGCCAGCCAGGAGGGGCGGCGGCCCTTGGCGGTGTCCCCGTAGAGCGTGAACTGGCTGATCACCAGGAGCGGGGCGTTCACGTCCGAGCAGGACTTCTCGCCGTGCAGGATCCGCAGTCCCCACAGCTTGGCGGCGAGTTTGGCGGCCTTGGCGCGGTCGTCGTCGTGGGTGACGCCGACCAGGACCATCAGGCCAGGCCCGTCGATCCTCCCGACGGTCTCGCCGTCGACGCTGACGGACGCCTCGCTGACCCGCTGGACCACTGCTCGCATGGCTCCAGTGTCCCAGGGCCCCCGGAGCGTCCGGTCAGCCGAAGGGGACGGTCAGGCGGATGCGCTTGTCGAAGGCGGGGAAGGGATTTCCGTCCGCTGGAAGAGCACGTACAGCCACAGCAGGCTCGGGACCAGGATCAGCGAGCCTACCCCCAGTGCCACGAACACGATCTGCAAGGTGGCGGCCGAGGAGACCGCCGCGTCGAGGCCGAGGTCGCCGAGTCCCGCCGCGCCCCACAGCACCGCGCCGACGGCCAGCGCCGCGCTCACCCGTACCGCCAGGTACCGGCGGCGGACCAGCAGCACCAGCGACACCGCGCCCGAGAGGACGGACAGGACGAGCAGCGGGCTGCGCACCCCCAGTTCGACCGCGCCCGGCACGGCGA
>JAFACJ010000086.1 GCA_023425615.1 Actinomycetes bacterium | reverse complement strand
CCTCGGCGCTGAGGTTGCGGTCGGCGGCGATCATGTAGCCGATGCCGACGCCGGTCGCCGCCGTCGCGGCCTCGGCGGCGTCCACCAGGATCTCCAGCGCCGCCTCGTCGCCGCCGAACCGTTCGCGGTGCTGGTACAGGCCGAGGGCGGGTTCGATCCAGACGCATCCCGTCGCCGCGGCGTCCTCTGCCAGGTCCAGGACGAGCCGTGCCAAGTCCTCGGGGGTGCGCAGCACGTCGCAGGCGGCGCGGTACATGAGGTCGAACTCGATGAAGTTCTGGAAGCCGCTGACCTTCGGCACCTCCTTCCCGTAGTGGCGGGAGAGGTCGGCGAGGGTCTCCTGCCGCATGCCGCCTTCCAGGTGCAGGTGCAGGTGCGCCTTGGGCAGCAGGTCGAGGGATCGTGTCATCGCGTGGCCTCCTCAGCCAGGGGTCGGGCGGCGCGGGCCAGCCGTGCCAGGTGTTCGGGGGTGGTGCCGTCCTCCAGGCTGACGACGAGCATCCGCAGACCCGCGTCGCGGTAGCGGCGCAGCACGTCCGTCAGGTGGTCCTCATCGCCCACCAGCAGCCGGGAACGCACCGAGGCGGGGTCTCCCCCACGGGTGCGCGCGGTCCGTGCGACGAGTTCGTCTCCGGCGCGGAGGTCACCGGAGAGTTCGCCGAAGGTGTAGCCCGTGCGGTGCAGTGATGACGGCTCACGGCCGACGGAAACAAGCCTGCGGTCCAGGCGTTCGTGCACCGACGGCCAGTCCTCAGGCGTCCAGAAGCCGTTGTAGTACTGCCCGTACTGTGCCGCGACGCGCATCACGGCGGGTCCGCTGCCTCCGACGAGCACCGGAATGCCCGACGGACGCACCGGTTTGGGCTCGAACAACGCCTCCGTGAGATGGACGTGGACGCCGTGGAACGTCACGGGGTCCGGCCCGCACAGCAGCCGGAACGCCTCCAACGTCTCGGCGAGCAGCCGTACGCGGGCCGAAGGCGGAGGGAAAGGCAGCCCCACCATGTCGTGTTCCGGCTGGTGCCAGCCCGCGCCTACACCGAGGATCGCCCGTCCGGACGTCACCCGGTCCAGCGTCACGGCCTGCTTGGCCAGCACGAACGGATGCCGGTAGGTGACTCCGGAGACGAGTGTCCCCACTTGGAGGCGGCGGGTGCGTCCCGCCAGGGCGGTCGCCGTCAGCCATCCGTCGAGTTGCGCGCCGGTGCGCGGCCCTTCGTGCGTGCTTCCCGGCCGCTCTCCCGGATACAGCGGGACCAGGTGGTCGAACGTGAACGCCGCCCGGTAGCCGAGTTCGTCGGCGGCCTCCCACAGTTCGCCGAGCCTTCCGAGGTCGGTGGCCTGCTGCGGGGTCTGGATCGCCAGGTCCATACGTCACGTCCTCGCGAACGGGCGTCCGACGGCCGCGGGTGCCGAGGCCCGTCCGACGAAGGTGGCGAGCGCGGCCAGGGCCAGCAGGTAGGGCAGCGCGAGCAGCAGTTCGGCGGGCAGCAGCGAGCTGACGATCTGGAGCCGCAACTGCACCGCGTCGGCGAGGCCGAACAGCAGGCAGGCGGCGAACGCCGGCCACACCCGCCACTTACCGAAGATCATCGCGGCGAGCGCGAGATAACCGCGCCCCTGCGTCATGGACGCCTGGAACAGCCCGATCGACACCAGCGACAGGTACACCCCGCCCAGGGCCGCGAACGCCCCGGACAGCATGACGGCCGTGAACCGCGTCCGCAGGACCGGCACTCCCGCCGAGTCCGCGGCCTCCGGTGACTCCCCGCACGCCCGCAGGCGCAGCCCCGCGCCCGTCCGGAACAGCACCCACCACACCGCGAACGCCAGGACCACCGCCCCGTAGTCCAGCGCCGTCAGCTCGGAGAAGACGACGCCGACGACCGGCAGGTCCGACAGGAGCGGCACTTCGAACGCGGTGAGCTTGGGCACCGACGGGCTGACCCCGTCCACGCCCCAGATGATCGGGATGAGCGCCGCGGTCAGCCCTGCGCCCAGCAGGTTGATCGCGGTGGCCGCCACGACCTGGTCCGAGCGCAGCGTCACGCACAGCACGGCCAGCAGCGCCCCCGCCAGCAGCCCGGCGGCGACCGCGCCCAGCAGGCCCGCCCACGCGCTGCCGGTGGCGAACGCGACGGCGGTGCCGGTGAACGCGCCGATGAGCATCATGCCTTCGAGGCCGATGTTCATCACCCCGCTCCGCTCGCTGACCAGCCCGCCGAGCGCGGGCAGGACCAGCGGCACCGCCAGGTGCAGCGCCGAGACCACCAGCGCCATGGTGAACAAGTCGCCCATCATGACCTCCTCCTGGCCCGCGCCAGCAGCCGCGCGAACGCCGGCTGCACCGCGACGAAGCCGATGACGAACGCGGAGATGACGCGGATCATCTCCCGGCTGATCCCGGTGTTCGCGGCCAGCTCCACCGACCCGGCCCGCAGCAGCCCGAAGAACAGGGCGGCGACCAGCACCCCGACGGGCGCGAGATGCCCGAGCAGCGCGACGGCGATGGCGTCGTAGCCGTAACCCGGCGAGAACGAGTCGTAGTAGCGCCCGTAGAGCCCCAGGACCTCGACGGCGCCCGCGAGCCCCGCCAGCGATCCCGACAGCAGCATCGCCCGGACGGTCACCCGCCGCGTGTCCACGCCGTGGAACCGGGCGGCGGTCGGGTTGGCACCGGTCAGCCGGAGCTGGAACCCGCCGGGCGTCCGGTACAGGTACCAGGTGACGAGCCCGATGACGACGAGCGCCAGCAGCACACCGGAGTGCAGCCGTGTCGGCGGCATCAGCAGGCCGAACCTGGCGTTCTCGGCGACCCGCTCGGTGGCCGACGGCTGGGTCTCGCTCACGAACGGCCCCTGCGCGCCGACGAGGTAGCGCGACAGGTTGAACGCCAGGTAGTTCATCATGATCGTGGTGACGACCTCGTGCACCCCGCGCAGCGACTTGAGCGCCGCGGGGATCGCCGCCCACAGCGCGCCGCCCGCCATGCCCGCGGCGACCGCGGCGACCAGCGCGAGCACGCCCGGCAGCGGCACGTACACCCCGGTGAGCGCGGCGCAGATCCCGCCGGCCGTGAGCTGCCCCTCCACCCCGATGTTGAACAGCCCGGCGTGGAAGGCCACCGCGACGGCCAGCCCCGCCAGCACCAGCGGCGTGGCCTGGAGCAGCGTCTCCGACACCGCGTTCCGGCTGCCCAGCCCGCCGTGCAGCAGCGCGCCGTAGGCGCTCCCGGCGTCCGACCCGGCCAGGTACACCACCGGGAGCACCGCGACGAGCGCCGCGGCGACCGTCAGCACGAACGCCGCGGGCGCGCCCAGCGCCGTGCTCCGCGCCCGCCGCGCGTACCCCAGCAGCACGGCGGCGGCGCCGGGCCGCGGCGCGTCGGCCACGACCTCGTCGAACACCGCCGGATCCAGCCGCGGCCGCGTCTTGGTACACATGCCGCCGCCACCATGGCGCGGGG
>JAFACJ010000010.1 GCA_023425615.1 Actinomycetes bacterium | reverse complement strand
CATGAACGTCCGCGAGGCGCTGGACTGCAACTGGAAGGTCGTCATGGACGCCTTCCAGGAGGGCTACCACATCAACGGCATCCACCCCGAGCTCCTCCAGGTGCTCACGATCGACCCGTCCACCACCCGCTACCGCTTCTCCGAACACCACAGCGTGTCCGTCGCGCCCTTCGAGGTGGCGAACGCGGTGAACTTCGGGCCGGAGCAGCAGGTCGAGGGGATCAGGGCGCTTCCGGCGACCTTCCCCACGGTGGTAGGAGTGCTGCCGCGCTTCGAGGAACTCGTCGACACCCACCGTGACGCGGACGGAAAGCTGGAGTTCCCCGAAGGAGTCACCGCCCGCACCCTCCTCCAGCAGGCCACCCGCGACACCTTGACCGGCATGGGCCTGGACGTGAGCGCGCTGACCGACGCCCAGATGAGCGACAACCACGGTTGGGTGCTCTTCCCGAACTTCTTCATGACGATCCGGGCCGGAGAGGCGCACGTCATCATGTCCACGCCGCACCCTGACGGCGACCCCAACAAGTGCATCTGGCACGTGAGCAGCTACATGTGGCTGGCCCCGGAGCACCGGGAGGCGTTCCGTGCGGAGCTGGTCGAAGTCGAGGTGCCGGGCAGCTACGACTACTTCCTCGCCCTCCAGCAGGACTACGAGCAGATGCCGCGCCAGCAGATCGGCCTGCGCAACAAGGCCCTCAAGCACCTGTCTCTGGTGGACGAGGAAGCCGTCATCGCCCACTACCACTCGATCGTGGACAGGTACCTCGCGGAAGAGAAGAGGTAGGACGCATGGCCCTGAGGGAGATCACCGAAGTCCTCGAAGAGCACACCGGCCTCGCGCGCAAGGTGCTGGAGTACAGCCTGGTCACCAAGCGCCTCGTCGACGCCGCGAAGCAGCCCGGCTTCTCCACCGAGAGCTGGGCGCCGCTGGCCGAACTGGTCGCCGTCGCCGAGTTCAGCCGCGTAGGCCCCTTCAAGGAGGAGATGGACTGGAAGGAGTACGTGGACTTCCTGACGGCCTGGGCGACCTCCTCGGAGTGGGAGTGCTCGTTCAAGCGGATCACCGAGAGCCACGGCCTGGTGTTCCTCGAACTGGAGGAGCGCAGCAAGGTGGGCGACTACAGCAACGTCGTCAACTCCGTGTCCGTCTATGAGTTCGATGACGAAGGCGGGATCCGGCACATCGACGTCTACCTCCAGATGGCGCTGCCCGAAGGCGACATGCTCAAGGCGTACGACGACGTTCAGATCTCGGAGTGAGCGGCATGACCGACCTCGACTCCGCCGACTTCTTCACTGACGACGAACTCCTACGCGACCCGTACTCCTACCTCGCCGCACTGCGTGACGAGTGCCCGCACGGCCGTGAAACTCATCGCCGAGGATCCCGCCCTCCAGGCGCGGCTGCGCGCCGACCGCGGCTTGCTTCCCGGCTTCATCGAGGCGCTACGAGAGCCCGATCCGCGGCGACTTCCGCCTGTCCAAGGTCCCGGTCACCGTCGGCGGCGTCGACCTCCCGGCGGGCACCACGGTGATGCTGCTCAACGCCGCGCTCAACCGCGACCCCCGCAAGTTCCCCGAACCCGACGTGTTCGACATCGAACGCGGCAACGCACGCAGCCACGTAGCGTTCGGCCGAGGCGTCCACGCCTGCCCGGGCGCCCCCCTGGCCCGCGCCGAGGCCCTCGTCAGCCTCCAGCGGCTCCTGGACCGCACCTCCGACCTCTGGATAGACGAGGCCGAACACGGCCCTCCGGGCGACCGCCGCTACAAGTACCTGCCGACGTTCATCCTCCGCGGCCTCACCAAGCTCCACATCCGGTTCAGCCTCGCGTGACCACACCCTGGGTCCCGTTCTCACCGGCTTCCCGCGGGCTTGGAGACGGGACTCAGGCCAGTTTCGCGTAGTCGAAGAGCCTGCCTTGGATGAGCAGTTTCAGCGCGTGCATGGTGGCGTGGTACTCCTCCGGCTCCGTGGCCGCGTGCTCGTAGAGCCCGCGCAGGAGGGCGTAAATCGCGTTCGAGGCGCTCTCGGCGTCGGCGTCCTTCCCCAGAGCCCCCTCCCGTCCGGCCTGCTCGATGATCCCGGCGACCACGTCACGCAGCGCGGTGAAGACCGTGTCGCTGTTCTCGGCCAGATGAAGATGCTCGGCGCTCTCCACCCTGATCGCGCGGTCGAACGCCGCGGCGAAGGGATAGTCGCGCATGATCTGCTCGCTCTCGTCGAAGACGGCCATCAGCTTGTTCAGGACGCCGTCCACCCGGTCCGCGGCCTCCGCCAGCCGTGGCACCGTGACCTCCGAGAGCTCCAGGAACGTGGCCTTGATGAGCTCGGACTTATGGGGAAAGTAGTGGTAGAGGCTGGCGCTGGTGATCTGCGCCGCGCTCGCGATCTGGCGGATGGTCGCCCGCGAGTAGCCGACCTCGGCCACACAGCGCATCGCCGCCGCGATGATCCTCTGCCTGGTCTCCTCGCCCTTGGCGCCGACCGGCCGACCCAGAAACGGCGGAGTGGCCGACACACTGCCTCCTTTTCGATCATCTCTTCCTGTCCGAGAGCCTCTCACGTCCACACGTCGTTAGGGTGATCGCGTCGCACTGGCGCCGACCTACCGGGGTTGAGGCTGATGGTCAGGGATGCCCGCTACTACCAGGACGACGCCCCTGCCGAGGACGTCTTCGTGTTCCCCGCGTCGTGGCGCAAGCACCTGCACCGGAGGCGCGGCGGCGTCCCCGGCCCGAAGGTCAAGGTGAGCGCCGACCCGGCAGGCGACGTCCGGGCGTTCCTGAGCGAGCACCGTCACGGCGTCTTCCGCATACTCGACCACCGCCATGGCGACGCCGAGGTCAGGGAGGCGGGGAACCGCTACATCCGTGAAGAGATCGGCGCCCCCCACCGCGACGCGGAGGTGACTCCGCTCGGTGTGGCGGCGGTGGCCTTCGCCGTCCACCAGAGCGGCGGATGGACCCGCGAACGCAAGATGCGGGACTTCGCCGACGCGTGGATCGCCCAGCATGGCCTGGTCTTCGCGGCCCGCGCCGGTGCCGAGATCGGCGGCCTGGTCGCCGAGGACATCGACCACCGGGTGGCGTACGTGCGCCGTCGCCGCCCGGACGACAAGCCACACGACTCCTACAACCCGCCGCTGGACGTCCTGGCCCGGATCCGCACCCGTATAGCCGTCTGCTCCGACGACGAGTACGCGCAGATACGCGCGGCTCTCGCGGACTACCGTGACGGGCCTCTGCGTCAGCGGGTGGCCGTCTCGTTCCTCATGCCGTCGGAGACCGGCTGGGTCGAGGAGGACTGCGCGGCGGGAGGCGACGATCTCCTCGTCCACTCCCTGCACACCCCGGACCAGCTCAGCCGGATCGTCGACCGGCGCGGCCGACTGCCTTACGACCAGACTCCCGCGATGTACGCGACGCTGCTCGACGGCGTCGGCACCGAGTGCGTCGCTCCCCTACTCCTGTGGTTCGGCCGCTACAGGCAGGAGAAGAAGGACCACAAGCTGCTCCAGGAACTGCTCTCGTACCTCCCCGCCGGGCACTCTCGTTCCCCCGACCCGTGAGTCCTATGATCATCCCGTGCAGGAGCCGGTCTACGAACCCCTCTCCGGCGACGACCCCCGTGTGATCGGCGGATACCGGATCGTCGCGCGGCTCGGGGCGGGCGGGATGGGGCGGGTGTACCTGGCCACCACGCAGAGCGGGCGGCGGCTCGCCATCAAGGTGGTGCGGCCGGAGTTCGCCGACGACCCGGAGTTCCGGCGCCGGTTCGCCCAGGAGGTCGCCGCGGCGCAGCGCGTCCAGAACCTCTACACCGCGCCCGTCATCGACGCCGACCTCACCGGGGCGGCACCCTGGCTGGCGACGGCCGTCCACGAGTCGGGGCCGCTGCCGCCCGCCACCTTGCGGGTCCTGGCCGCCGGTGGGCCGCGCGTCATCGACTTCGGCATCGCCCGCGCCGCCGACGCCACGCCGCTCACCCGCGCCAGCGGGCTGGTCGGCTCGCCCCAGTTCATGGCGCCCGAGCAGATCCGCGGTGCGGAGCCCGCGCCCGCGCTCGACGTCTTCGCGTTCGGTGCGCTGCTCTTCTTCGCCGCGACCGGGCGCAGCGCCTTCGGGGACGGGCCGGCCCAGGCCGTCATGTACCGCATCGTCCAGGAGGAGCCGCGGCTCGACGGCTGCCCTCCGAGCTCGCGCCCCTCATCCGGCGCCGCCTGGCGAAGGACCCCGCCGACAGGCCCACCACGCAGCGGCTTCTCAACGAGCTCACCGACGGTCCGGCCCCGACGTCCGCGGAATGGCTGCCCGACCGGCTCACCTACGTGGTGCACGGCTACCACGACTACCCGCCCACGCCGCCCCTCTCCCCGCCCGCGGGTCCCGATCCCGTCCGCACCTTCCCCGCCGCGCCACGGCGGCCGAACCCCTACGCCCCACCGCGATATCCCACGTCCTTCCGAGGCGTCGGGAGGGGTGTCCTGCTCCTGGATCGACGCCGGCCGGACCGGCGACTACGCCACCTGCCACGCCGACACCCGCTACATCACGGGCGGCCTGACCTCGGCCTCCAGGGGATCGCTCCGGTGCGTCTACACCAAGAGCGGCCTCCTCGGCGTCATCACCATCAAGGACATCGACGATGACTACCTGACCATCGACCTGAAGGTCTGGCAGGGCCCCGCCGACTGACCCGGCCCCTGCCGGAAGCCGGGTGCGGGCAAGACCGCAATCAAACCGAGATGTTTATTTCGGTTTGGCAAAGCAGGCTTGACGGAGAGAATCTCATCCATGAAAAAAGTCGGGTCACTCGCCGCTTCGGCTTTTCTCCTGAGCCTCCTGGTGCCCACCGGATCAGCCGCCGCCGACACAACGCCCTCCCCTCCTCCCCCCAGTAACAAGCCCGTCGAACCCGAGAAAAAGGGAAATGATGCGCTAAGACTCTGGTGGGGCCCACAGAGAGGCGACAATTTCACCTCGGGCTCCACGGCCGGCAACTCCGACGCCAAGGCCGCCGGTTACCGCTACGTCCGAACCGAGGGTTTCGGCCATAAGAACCGGGTACGCGGCACCGTTCCCCTGTACCTGTACTGGAGCAGCGAAAGGGGTGACAACTTCACCACCGCGACCCGAGAGGGCATCAGATCCGCCCACGAGGCGGGCTACAAGTTCGTACGCACCGAAAGTTACATCTATCCCAGGCGGGTGCGCGGCACCGTTCCGCTGTATCTGTACTGGAGTCAAGCGAGACAGGACAACTTCACCACCGCGACCCGGAAAGGCATCAGATCCGCCCACGAGGCGGGCTACAAGTTCGTACGCATCGAGGGATATGTCTATCCCGCTTGACGAGGAAACGCCTGACGAAGGCGGCGGTGACGGTTCCCGGTCGCGCCGACGTCCGAGCCTGGCTCATGACGCGTCGTGGAACAGGAAGCGGCTCAGGACGAGGCGCAGGGTGCGCAGTTCCGTCTCCGGGTCGAAGCCGGGGTCGCCGCAGCGCAGGTAGAGGCCGTCGACGATGGAGGACACCCAGCGGGCGGCGTGCTCGGCCGGGAGGGACGGGTCGGCCTCGCCCCGGCGCTGGAGGCGGGTGATGGCGCCGGTGAGGCGGGTGATGGCGGCCTCGTCGCCCGCCAGGAGGACGGCGACCAGGTCCGGGTCCTGGGGGAGGCGGGCGAGCATCGCGATGACCAGGCCGCCGGAGGCGGGGTCGGCGGCGTCGCGGGAGATGAGGTCGACGATCTTCCAGAACTCCTCGGCCGGGTCCGCGGTGTCGATGGCGGCGAGCTCGGTGAGGAAGTGCTCGTGGTCGTCCTCGAAGATCGCCCGGAAGACCGCGGCCTTGTCGGAGAAGTAGTGGAAGAGCGTGCCCGAGCCGGTCGAGGCCGCCTTGCAGATCTCGGCGACGGTGGTCGCGTCGAAGCCCCTGGCGGCGAAGACCCCGGCGGCGGCGTCGAGGATCTGCCGGCGGCGTGCGGCGTGCTTGGCAGGATCAACGGTGCGCATCGGGCTCACTCTAATCTCCCCGGTGTCCGGCCTGCTCACCCCCTTCCCCCGCCTCGTCGAAACGCCGTTCCCGCTCCTCGCGCTTGCGGCGGCGGTCGATCTCCTTCAGCGCGATGCCCAGGGCGAAGAGGAGGGGGAGGACGTACTTGAGCCAGGGAAGATCCACGTCCGGCAGATCGGGGAGATCGGGCAGGCCGGGCAGCCAGCCGAACGGGTCGTCGGGCAGCAGCTTCTTGATCCAGTAGTGGGGGGTCAGGTAGCGCAGCCATTCCGGTGGCCGCGGCAGATCGGGGAGGCCGGGCAGCCATGACCAGTCGATGCCCGGCAGCAGCCGTCCGAGGAGGGCCGAGAGCAGTGCGCTGATCCCCAGGAAGCCGACGACGATGGCCATGGCCTCGGCCGCGACGTGCCGCATCGCGTAGAGCCTCGGATACCTCTCCCGGAGCTCGTACTTCCTGCGGGCCCTCGTCCCCGCCGGTGGCACGAACGGCGTCACGGCGGGCCGCCGGGGTCGCTCGCCCTCCGGGACCTCCACCAGGTCGCAGCCGCGCACCTTGCCCTTCCAGCGGAACTTCACCCGCACCCGCTGCCGGATGGACTCCCCTTCCTCCTCCACCGTCCCGAGGTCGAACTTGGCCTCCTCCAGGGCGCCGACCGCCTTCTCCTCGACCGCCTCCCCGTCGCGGAGGAGGCGGGCATGCTGCTTCCCGTCGGCGGCCCAGGTCTCCACCGCCAGATCACGTCCCCGGTCCCGCAGCGCGTGGACCACCCGCTCATTAGTGGAATGCACAATCCAACAATAACCGGTGATACGGCGAACCGCTCATCCCTCTTTTTCGCGGCATCATGGACACATGAGCGACGACGCAGAGCGCTGGAAGAGACTCCCCGAGCCGATCCGGCTGGCGGACACGACGGCGGCACAACCCGTCCTCGAACGCCCCGAACTGCTCCCCGACCAGCAGCAGCTCGACAAGGACTGGGCCGTCAAGTGGTACGGCTGACCGGCAGGCGCGGCCCGCGCCTGCCGTAGCCGCTCCTAGGCCCCGGTGAGGACGAGGCCGCTGGTGGGGACGCCGGTACCGGCCGTCACCAGGACGCTGGAGACGTCCGCCACCTGGTTCACGGCCGTGCCGCGGATCTGGCGGACGGCCTCGGTGATGCCGTTCATGCCGTGGATGTACGCCTCGCCGAGCTGGCCGCCGTGCGGGTTGACCGGCAGGCGGCCGTCCAGCTCGATACCGCCGTCGGCGATGTAATGACGCGCCTCGCCGCGGGGGCAGAAGCCCAGCTCCTCCAGCTGGACGAGCACGAAGGGCGTGAAGTGGTCGTAGAGGATGGCCGTCTGGACGTCCTGCGGCCCCAGCCCCGACTGCTTCCACAACTGCGAACCGACGACGCCCATCGCGGGCAGATCCGTCAGATCCGTGTCGCCGTAGTAGCTGAACATCATGTACTGGTCGGCGGCGCTCCCCTGGGCCGCCGCCGCGATGACGGCCGGGGTGTGGGGCAGGTCGCGGGCGCGTTCGGCCGACGTCACGACCAGCGCCACACCGCCGTCTGACTCCTGGCAGCAGTCCAGCAGATGCAGAGGATCCACGATCCAGCGCGACGACTGGTGCTCCTCCAGCGTGATGGGCCGCTCGTAGAACCAGGCGGCGGGGTTGGTGGCGGCATGACGGCGCATCGCCACGGCCACCCGCCCGAAGTCCTCACTCGTCACACCGTAGGCGTGCATGTAGCGGCGCGCGTACATCGCGACCCACGCGGCGGGGGTGGCGAAGCCGTAGGGCAGATGCCAGGAGAACTCCAGGCCCTGAGGCGTGGCGCCCCGGGTGGAGGCGTTGGCCTGGCCGAAACGGTGCCCCGAACGCTCGTTGAAGGCGCGGTAACACACGACCGTCTCCGCCTGGCCGGTGGCGACGGCCATCGCGGCGTGGGCGACGGTGCCGCACGCCGCACCGCCTCCGTACTCGACGCGGGAGAAGAACGTCAGCTCACCGATCCCCAACTCCCGTGCGACGGCGATCTCGGTGTTGACGTCCGCCGTGAAGGTGACGAGACCGTCCACGTCCGACGGCTTCAGACCCGCGTCACGGATGGCCGCCAGACACGCCTCGGAGGCCAGTTGCAGTTCCGAACGGCCCGACTCCTTGGAGAACTCCGTCGCGCCGATACCGACGATGGCGGCTTTGCCGGAGAGAGTCATCGCAGAGTCACCGTCGCCTTCACATGGTCGCCGAGACTGACCGTCCCGAGCACTTCGATCGTGTCGCCGTCCCGCGTCCCGGTGAAGGTGAGGGTGTCACCGGCGTAGGCGGGTGCTCCCAGCTTCACCTTCATCCCCGCCAGGACGGCGTCCGGGTTGTTCTCCATGACGTACCGCTGGACCAGGCCCATCGTCGTGAGGATGTTGAGGAAGATGTCCTTGGAACCCTGCGCGCGGGCCAGCGCGACGTCATGGTGGACGGGCGTGAAATCCCGCGTCGCCAGGGCCGTGGCGATGATGAACGTCGGCGTCAGCGGAAGTTCCAGCGCCGGCCAGTCGCTGCGGACCTCCCGTACCGGCTTCGGCTCCGGCACGGGGGCTCCCGCCGGACGCCACTGCGGCAGCGTGACCTCGTCATCGAGCTTCTGGAACGTCAGCTCCACCGGCATTCCGACGGTCACGTCCTCCGGCGCGATGTCCAGGAGGTTGCCGAGAACACGCGGCCCTTCCTCCAATTCCACCAGCGCCACGACGTAAGGCGGCGTCCGTCCGGGGACCGGCGGATGGTGGTGGACGACATAGCTGTACACGGTGCCCCGCCCGGAGGCCACCGCGTAGTCCCGTTTCGTGGCGTGGCAGTGCGGACACATCGGCCCAGGCGGATGCCGTAGCGTGCCGCACTCACCGCACTTCTGGATGCGCAGCTCGCCCTGACGGGCACCCTCCCAGTAGAACTCGGTGTCCAGGCCGACCGCCGGAAGGGTCGGCTTGCCCTTGGGACGGCGCTTGACGGGCTGGAACTTCAGCACCCGGAAGAGCATCTCGGCGACGCGTTCGTCCCCCACGTACCAGCTCTGGTACCAGGTGACGAAGTAGCCCTCCCCCATCCCGGTCTTCTTCGGCCCGACGACACCGCCGAAACGCATCTTCGAACGCAGCCGCTCTCCGAGGCGTATCGGACGGTCGTACACGTGCTCGCAGTTGGTCGCCACCACGCCCGTGTAGCCGTTGGCGTTGAGCATCTGCAGGACCTCGTCGGCCGCGGAACCCGCCTTCGCCGCCACCAGACCCTGCATCGACCACACCTGGGCCATCGCAGGCGGCGCCTCGTCACCCCAGTCCCGGGTGTCGCCGAGCGCCTGCTTCCAGTTGCGGATCATCGCCGGGTTCACCGCGTCCGGCGGCTCGATGGCGGGCTGCTCACCCAGCGCGACGAGGCGTTCGGAGACCCCCATCAGTTCCTCATGCATGCGTCTCTCCTCCTAGCGCGGGGCGCGGGGCAGGCCGAGGCCGAGCATCGCGATGAGCTCGCGCTGGATCTCGTTGACACCGCCGCCGAACGTCAGCACGACCGCGCCCTTCACACCGTGGTCGAGGAGGTCCATGTAGGCGGCGGTCTCGGGGTCGCCGGGGTCGCCGTAGCGGGCCAGGACGTCACCGATGATGCGGCCGACGTCCTGCATCCGCTCCGAGCCGTAGATCTTGGTGGCCGAGGCGTCGGCGGCCCCCAGCCAGCCCAGGGCGGCGTTGGCGGCTACCTGCCAGTTGAGGAGCTCGTTCACCCGCAGGAACGCGTACGTCTGGCCGAGGGCGCGTGCCACGTCGGGCTTGTCGATGGCGCCGGTGCGGCGGGCCCAGGCGGCGAACCTCTCGAACCGGTGGGCGATGTTCCCGGCGGGGCCGAGGGTGACGCGCTCGTGGTTGAGCTGGTTGACGATGAGGTTCCAGCCCTTGTCTACCTCGCCGATGACGTTCTCCACCGGGACGTGGATGTCCTGGTAGTAGGAGGCGTTGGTGTGGTGCCTCCCGTCCATGGTGACGATGGGCGTCCAGGAGTAGCCGGGGTCCTTGCAGTCCACGATGAGCATCGTGATGCCCTTGTGCTTGGCGCCCTGGTCGGACGTGCGGGCCGCCAGCCAGATGTAGTCGGAGTAGTGGCCGCCCGAAGTGAAGATCTTCTGGCCGTTCACCACGTAGTGGTCGCCGTCCAGCACCGCGCTGGTGCGCAGGGAGGCGAGGTCGGTGCCGGCGCCCGGCTCTGAGTAGCCGATCGCGAAGTGGCACTCTCCGGCCAGGATCTTGGGCAGGAAGAACGCCTTCTGCTCGTCGGTGCCGTACTCGATGATGGTCGGCGCGACGGAGTTGAGCGTGATGATGGGGTAGTGCACCTCGGCGCGGGCGATCT
>JAFACJ010000441.1 GCA_023425615.1 Actinomycetes bacterium | reverse complement strand
TCGACGATCTCCAACTCGTCGTCGTCGAGCTCATCGAGCGCGTCCGCCGTGTCGAGCTCGGTGGTCTGCTCGCTCACCCAGCCCAGGTAGTCGGCGCTGCCCGCCACCACCGGGGTGGCGATGATCTCCGGTGTCTCATAGGAGTGCCGTTCGTTGATCAGCCCGGCCAGCTCCTCGAACCTGTCGGCGGTGGTCTTGAACAGGACCATCCACTCCTCGGCGGTCTCGATCTCCCCCTCCCACCAGTAGGTGCTGGAGATCGGCCCGACGATCTGGGCGCACGCGGCGAGCCTTTCGGACACCGCCGCGGCGGCCAGCTCGGCCGCCTCCGCCCGCTCGTCGATCGTGGTGGTCACCTGCACGTAAGCCTGTGCCATCAAGGGCTCCTTCCCCGCCACCAATGATCGTAGCCCCTGGACATCACGCGCGACTCGGGTTATGTTGTTCTCAGATAGAGTTTTACTCAGATTGAGAACACTAAGGTGGGGGCGGGATGAGCGACGAAGAGTTCCTCGCGAGCTACGATCCGCGACGCTACGACCCGATCGCGGTGACCGTGGACGTGGTGGCGCTGACCATCCGCGACGGCGTCCTCCACGTCCTGCTGATCCGGCGGGGAGCGCCGCCGTTCGAGGGCCTGTGGGCGCTGCCCGGCGGGTTCGTGCGGGCGGTCGAGGGCCAGGAGGACCTGCGGGACGCCGCGGCCCGCGAGCTGGCCGAGGAGACGGGCCTCACCCCCGGCTCCCTGGGGCGCGTCCACCTGGAGCAGCTCGGCACCTACGGCGCCCCCGGACGCGATCCGCGCATGCGAGTGATCTCGGTCGCACATCTGGCGTTCGGGCCCGCGCTGCCCGATCCCCGGGCGGGGAGCGACGCGGCGGACGCCTCCTGGGTGCCCGTGGCCGCGCTGGGGCTCACCGCCACCGGCGCCCAGGCCCCCGGCACCACCCGCAGGCTCGCCTTCGACCACGCGCGGATCCTCGCCGACGGGCTGGAGCGCGCCCGCGCCAAGCTGGAGTACACGCCGCTGGCCACCGCCTTCCTCGGCGAGGTGTTCACCATCCCGGAGCTGCGGGCGGTATACGAGGCGGTCTGGGGCGAGGAACTGCACGCCGGCAACTTCCACCGCAAGGTCCTGTCGGTCCCCGGCTTCGTCGAGGGCACCGGGGAGACCACCGCGACCGGCGGCCGGCGCGGCGGCCCCCGCGCCCGCCTCTACCGGGCCGGCGACGCCCACCTCCTGCACCCGGCGCTGCTGCGGCCCAGCAGCGAGGACGAACTGCGATAGGGGCGCCCGATGGACAAGCGCGAGAAGAGAGAGGTGGAGGAGGCGCTGGCGCTGCTCGACCGCCCGCCCGCGGAGATCTTCGGCGCCGACCCGGCCAAGGCCGCCCGCGTCTACCGCCGGCTGGCCCGGGCCCTGCACCCCGACACCGGTGCCGGCACCGCGGCGTTCACCAGGCTGGCCGCCAAGTGGCACGCGTACGGCCGCGGCGAGGACGCCACCGCCACCACCATCACCACCAGGAAACGCACCTACGAGGTGGGCCCGAAGCTGGCCCGCGGCGATCTGGCCGACCTGTTCGCGGTGACGTACGGCGGGAAGCGCGGTGTCCTCAAGCTGCCCCGTGACAGCGCGGACAGCGACCTTCTGGAACGCGAGGCCGCGGCGCTGCGGAAAATGCGCGCCGACGGCGACCCGCGGTTCCTGCCGTACGTGCCGGAACTCGTGGAACCGCTGCGGTACGAGAACCGCAGCGGCAACGTCATCGCCCGTCTCGACGGTTTCCACACCCTCACCGAGGTGAGGGACGCCTACCCGGACGGCGTGGACCCGCGTGACGCGGCATGGATGTGGAGGCGGCTGCTCGTCGCCCTCGGATTCGCGCACCGGGCCGGCGTCCTGCACGGCGCCGTCCTGCCCGAGCATGTGATGATCCACCCCGAGCTGCACGGGCTCGTCCTGATCGACTGGTGCTACTCGGCCGACCCCGGCGGCCGGATCCCGGCGATGGTCGGCGCCCGCGCGTCCTGGTATCCGCCGGAGGTGCCCGGACGCGAACCCGCCTCGCCCGCCACCGACCTGTTCCTGGCCACCCGCTGCATGACCCACCTGATGGGGCAGCGGGCCCCCGGGCCACTGCGCGCCTTCGCCCGCGGCTGCACGCTCGCCGCGCAGAAGAAGCGCCCCTCGGACGCCTGGCGGCTGCTGGGCGAGCTGGACGAGCTGCTGGAGCGGCTCTACGGCGCCCGTACCTTCCGACCTTTCACGCTCTGAACCCCCTGAAGGAGAACTCTCATGGGAAGCGGAACCTGGTCCACCGACGTCTACTCCGCCGCCGCGAGCTACCGGGCGGCCACCGGGGCGAGTGCCTTCGCCTACTCCGACAGCGGGGCGACCCATGTCCACCCCTCCCTCGACCCCCTGGACGTCGCCTTCCGGGAGAGCCGCGACAGCGACGAGCACCCGCAGTCACTGGCGATCGCCGTGCTGTTCGACGTCACCGGCTCGATGCGGAACGTGCCGCGAGTGCTCCAGACGAAGCTGCCCGAGCTGCTCGGCCTGATCCTGCGCAAGGGCTACGTCACCGACCCCCACATCCTGTTCGGCGCGATCGGCGACGCCACCTGCGACCGCGCGCCGCTACAGGTCGGGCAGTTCGAGTCCGACAACCGCATGGACGACGACCTCGGCCGGATCCTCCTGGAGGGCGGAGGAGGCGGCCAGATGACCGAGTCCTACGAGCTGGCGCTGTACTTCATGGCCCGGCACACCGCGATGGACTGCTGGGAGAAGCGCGGCAAGCGCGGCTACCTGTTCCTCATGGGCGACGAACTCGCCTACTCCAAGGTGAAGAAGACCGAGGTGAAGCAGGTCATCGGCGACGACCTGCCGCGCGACATCCCCATCGCCGACCTCGTCGCCGAGCTGAAGGAGCGCTTCGACGTCTACTACTTCATCCCCTCCGGGACGTTCCACAGCGAGGACCCGCGGCTGCTGGAGTTCTGGCGCGGTCTCCTCGGCCAGAACGTCATCCGCCTGGACGACCTGGACGCCGTCTGCGAGACGATCGCCCTGACCATCGGCCTGGCCGAGGACGCGATCGACCTGGACGAGGGCCTGGAGCACCTGGAGGAGGTCGGTTCGGACGCCGGGGCCGTCGTCTCCCGCGCCCTCGCCCCGCTGCGCCGCGGCTCGCTGGCCCGCTCGAACGCCCCCCTGGACCTGGACGACGACCTGCCGCGCGGCACCACCCGGCTGTGACGGGCGAAAGTCCGGGGGGCTTCCCCCGGAACTACATCGTCGTCGATCTGGGCTTCGGGGACTCCGGCAAGGGCACCGTCGTGGACCGTCTGTGCGCCCAGGGTTCGGCGCGGGCGGTCGTGCGGTTCAACGGCGGCGCCCAGGCCGCTCACAACGTGGTGACGGTCGACGGCCGTCACCACACGTTCGCGCAGTTCGGGTCCGGCACGTTCACGCCAGGCGTCCGGACCCACCTGTCGCGCTTCATGCTCGTCGATCCCCTCGCCCTCGCCGCCGAGGCCGGGCACCTGCGTTCCCTCGGTGTGACGGATGCCCTGGACCGGCTCACGGTCGATGCCTCCGCCCTGTTGACGACCCCGTACCACCGGGCCGTCAACCGCGCCCGCGAACTGGCACGCGGCGGCGAGCGGCACGGATCGTGCGGAATGGGGATCGGCGAGACCGCTTCTTACGCTCTGGAGCACCCGGAGGCGCCCCGTGCCGGGGACTGCCGCTCCCCTGTACGGCTACGCAGGCTGCTGCGTCAGGTGCACGACTGGGCTCTTGGGGAGTTCCCTTCAGCCGACGTACCGCCGGTAGACGACTGCGTCGAGGCATTCCTCGCCTTCGGCGCGACCGTCCGGATCGTCGGCGACACGTTCTTGCCGGGTCTTCTCCGCAGTGTCCCCACCGTCTTCGAGGGCGCGCAGGGCGTCCTGCTGGACGAGTGGCACGGCTTCCATCCGTACACGACGTGGTCCACCACCACGTTCGCCAATGCCTTGGAGCTCCTGGACGGTGTCGAGGCGCTGCGTCTGGGCGTCGTCCGCAAGTACATGACGCGCCACGGCCCCGGCCCTTTCGTCACCGAAGACACCGCGCTCGACCTGCCCGAACGGCACAACGGCCACGGCGTCTGGCAGGGCTCCTTCCGTGTCGGCCACTTCGACGCCGTGGCGCTGCGCTACGCCCTGGACGTCACGGGCGGGGTCGACGGGCTGGCCGTGACCCACCTGGACGCCCCGCCGGTACGGATGTGTATCTCTTACGACGCGCTGGAGCGCATACCCCTGCACACGAAGGACCTGGAGGCCCAGGGGCGGCTCACCCGCCGTCTGATGCGGATGAGCCCCGTCTACGAGGGATGGGCGAGCGGCCCGGCCGACATCGGCCAGGCCCTGAGCACCCCGGTCCTCCTGGAGTCCTACGGCCCCACCGCCGCCGCCAAGAAGGGCCCGCTGACCTCGGCGTAGCGTTCCCGGATGCGGGGGTCCGGCTCGGCCTCGTAGCGTTCCTCCCCCGCCGGCGTCCACTCGGGGGGTTCCGCGGCGTCCGACAGGAGCCAGGCGGCCTGGCGGGCGGCGCCGGCCGCCACGTACTCGCCGGGTTCGGGAACGAGCACGGGGCGGCCGAACACCACCGGGGCGATACGGCGTACCGCCTCCGAACGGGATCCGCCCCCGATGAGCAGGATCCGTCCGGGAGTCAGGCCGAGGGCGTCCACGGCGTCGGCCAGATGGCACAGGAGCCCCTCGACGGCGGCGCGCGCCAGATGGGCCGGGGTGGAGGTGGCCAGGCGCAGGCCGTGCAGGGAGCCGGTCGCGCCCGGCAGGTTGGGTGTGCGTTCTCCTTCCAGGTAGGGC
>JAFACJ010000053.1 GCA_023425615.1 Actinomycetes bacterium | reverse complement strand
ACCATGCCCTCGCTGGGCAGCTCGCCCTCGCGGGAGCGGGTGAGCGCGGGCCCGTCGAGGCGGACGCCCACGCGGTTGCTGCGCGGGGTCACCTCGTAGCGGGAAGAGGTGAGCAGCCGCAGCGCCTCCGGGGGGAACCAGTCGTCCCGCGGCCCCGGCACGACGCGCAGGACCGGGTCGGACGCCGGTTCGGCGACGGCGGCCACGTCCACCTCGGGGAACGCGCCCTCGGGCACGCCCACGGGCAGGCGGGCGCCCGCCCCCGGCGGGAGCGGGCCGAGACCGGACAGCAGGTCGGTGGCGCGGCTGCCCAGGACGGGTTCGACGGCGATGCCGCCGCGGACCGCCACATAGGTGCGCAGCCCCCGCGGCGGGACACCGAAGTCGACGGTCGCGCCGGACGGCACGAAGCACGGCGCGTCACGGCCCTGCGGACGCCCGTCCAGCGTCCAGGGCGCGGGCGCGCCCGTCACCGCGATCCACGCGGGCTCGGTGAACCGCAGGCACGCCCCGCCGAACGTCAGCTCCAGCGCGGCGGCGCCCTCCGGATTGCCCACCAGCCGGTTGGCCAGCGTGAAGCTCCGCACGTCCGCGGCCCCCGAACCGGGCACTCCCAGCTCGGCGAACCCGGCACGCCCCAGATCCTGAACCGTCATCAACGGCCCGGGCCGCACCACCTCGATCACGTTCCGAGGTTAACGGGCCCGACCGACCACAGCGAAGCGAAGATCGGCTGAGCCCGACTCGGGGGCCTGGGGGCCGCTCCCGGATCAGTCCGTGTGGATGTCGGGTTGGGTGAGGGTGATCAGGTCGGCGGTGGTGGGCTGGTGCAGGGTGGAGACGCGGACGTCGCGGGCGGTGCAGGCGCGTTCGTAGACGGTGCGGGCGAAGCGGGCGTTGCCGAGGGCGTCGATGGCGCCGCGGCCGCAGGCGCGCTGGAAGAGCAGGGCCAGGTCGTCCAGGGCGGCGTCGTCCCAGCGGTCGCCGTTCTCGGCGGCGATCGCCACGGCGATCCGCAGGAGTTCGTCGGGGCCGTAGGAGGGGAACAGGACGCGGGTGTCGAAGCGGGAGGCCAGGCCTTGGTTGGCGGCCAGCAGCCGGTCCATGTCGGCGGGGTAGCCGGCCAGGATGACCACGAGCCGGTCGCGGTCGTCCTCCGCCCGTTTCAGCAGGGTCTGGATCGCCTCCTGGCCGAAGGCGTCGCCGCCGGAGTAGCCGGTGCCCGCCAGGCTGTATGCCTCGTCGATGAACAGGACGCCGCCGAGCGCGGAGTCGATGACCTTGTTGGTCTTGATCGCGGTGGCGCCCAGGTGCTCGCCGACCAGGTCGGCGCGGGAGACCTCGATGACGTCGGGTCTGGCCAGCAGGCCCAGCGCGGCGAAGACACGGCCGAGCACCCGGGCCACGGTGGTCTTGCCGGTGCCGGGCGGCCCGGTGAAGACGAAGTGCCGCATCGGGGGCTGGGCGGGCAGTCCCTGGGCGGCGCGCAGCCGCCGCACCTGGAGCTGCGCGGTGATCTCCCGTACCTGCTTCTTCACCGGGGCCAGGCCGATCATCGCCTCCAGTGAGGCGAGCGCCTCCTCCAGCGTGGGGGTCCTGGCGTATCCGCGGTAGCGGGCGGTCAGCTCCTCGTAGGCGGTCCGCATGTCCTCGGCGCGGATCGTCACCAGTTCCGTCGCGGTGGGGTGCGCGTTCTGCGAGACCACCCGCAGGTCGCGGGCGCGGGCTGCGCTCTCGGCCAGTGAGCGGACGAACCGTCCGTTGCCGAGCTGGTCGATGATCCCGCGCCGCTGGATCTCCTCGAAGCACGACTCCAGGTAGGTCCTGGCGTCCTCGGCCAGGACGTCGCCCCTGGCCTCGACCCGCGCCCGGCAGATCTCCAGCAGTTCCGGCGGCTGGTAGGAGGGGAAGAGGACGCGGGTGCCGAACCGGGAGGCGAGGCCGGGGTTGGAGTCCAGGAAGTCCTCCATCTCCGCCTCGTACCCGGCCAGGATGATCACCAGCCGGTCGCGGTCGTCCTCGGCGCGTTTCAGCAGCGCCTGCACCGCCTCGTTGCCGAATCTGTCGGGCTGCCCGTCGCCGGCGCTCACCAGCGAGTACGCCTCGTCGATGAACAGGACGCCGCCGAGCGCGGAGTCCACCACCTGGTTGGTCTTGATCGCGGTGGCGCCCAGGTACTCGCCGACCAGGTCGGCGCGGTGCACCTCGACGACCCGGGCGGAGGGCAGCAGCCCGAAGGCGTAGAAGATCCTGGCCAGGGAGCGGGCGACCGTGGTCTTGCCGGTCCCGGCGGGGCCGGTGAACACCAGGTGCCGCAGCGGCTTCTCGATCGGCACTCCGGCCTCGGCCCGCAGATGCGCCGCCTCGATGGAGGCGGCGATCGAGCGGACCTGCTCCTTGACGGGGACGAGCCCGATCATGTCCTCCAGTTCGGCGAGCGCCGCCATCACCGAGGGCGGGGGCTCGGGCTCGGGTTCCGCCGGCGCGCGCGGGACGGGCGCGGGC
>JAFACJ010001016.1 GCA_023425615.1 Actinomycetes bacterium | reverse complement strand
CCGATGCCCTCCACCCAGGTGCGCAGCGTCTCACCGGATCGCAGGAAGCGCTGCGGGCTCATGCCGAGACCCACGCCGTCGGGGGTGCCGGTGAAGATCACATCGCCCGGCCTGAGGGTGATGACCTCCGAGAGCTTGGCGATGGTACGGGGGATGGAGAAGATCAGCTTGGAGGTGCTGCCGTCCTGCACCGTCTCGCCGTCGATCGAGCAGCCCAGCGCCAGGTCGTCGCGGTCGGGGATCTCATCCAGGGTCACCAGCCAGGGGCCGATCGGGGCGAACCCGGGGTAGGACTTGGCGAAGCCGAACTGGGGTGCCTGGCCGACGAACTGGAGGATCCGCTCGGACAGGTCCTGGCCGACCGAGAGGCCCGCCACGTGGTCCCACGCCTCGGCCTCGGCGATCCGGTGCCCCTCCTTGCCGATGACCGCGACCACCTCGACCTCCCAGTCGGTGTTGCCGCCTTCGGGGAGGCCGATCTCGCCGTAGGGGCCGGTGATCGACGAGGCGAACTTGGTGAAGACCGGGGGGAGGTCCTTCGGCGGCTCGAAACCGGTCTCGGCCGCGTGGTCGGCGTAGTTCAGGCCGATCGCGACCACCTGCGAAGGGGTCGGCGACGGCGAGCCGAGCAGCGCCTTGTCCAGTTCGACGTCGGAGACGAGGTCGGCGGTCGCGGCCCAGCGCGTGAACTCCGCCCAGCCGTCGTAGACGCTCTGGAGGCCGGGGCCGAAACGGCCGCCGGAGGCGGTGGCGATGTCCGCGGCCTTGTCGTCCGACAGGACGAGGACCGCGCGGCCCGCGTGGTTGGCGATGCGCATGGTGCGTCTTCCTTCTAGATACGGCCGTCGATCAGGCTCAGCAGGAGCCTCTCGAAGGTCTCGGGGTGCTCGATCTGGGTCCAGTGCCCGCACCGGCCGAGAATGTAGAGGTTGGCGTTGGGCAGCGAGTCGGCGAAGTACTTGCTGGCGTCGACCGGGATGATCCGGTCGTCGCGGCCGTGGACGCAGAGCACGTCATGGGTGATGGTCGCCAGCTCCTCCGGTGTGAAGAAGCGGCGGGTGCCGTCGGGGTCGAACGACGCCTCGTGCGACCGTCGGACGTCCTCGCGGGTCACATACGCCATCCGCTCCTCGACGACCCGGTCGACGGTGCCGCGCAGGGGTTCGAGGTCGTAGACGAACTCCGTCAGCAGGCCCTTCAGCGACTCGGCACTGGGGTCGGCGTAGAACTCGCGCAGATGGGTGAGCCCGGGGCTGGCCGGCATGTTCGGGGCGCCGCCGCTGCCCATGAGCAGGATCTTGCCGATCTGCCCGGGGCGTGCCAGCGTCATGAGGACGGCGAGCTGGCCGCCCATCGAGTTGCCGACCAGGTGGACCTTGGAGTCCGCCAGGCCGAGTTCGTCGAGGAGTGCCAGCAGCGCCTCGGCGCGCAGTTCGTTGAACGGGCCCATCCCGCGCGGCGCGTCGAGCGGGTGCGAGGAGTCGCCGAACCCGATCTGGTCGGGCGCCAGGCACCAGAACCGGTGCCCGAGGTCGGCGATGATCCGCTCCCAGTTCGACAGCCCGGTCGCGCCGGGTCCCGAGCCGTGCAGGAACAGCACCGCCTCGGTCCCGCGCTTCCCGCTCTCGTGCAGCCGGAAGGTCAGCTTCTCTCCGCGCACGGAGACCGTGACGTCGGAGGAGGTGATGGGGGAAGTCGTGCTCACAGGTGCACCGCCTCGAGCTTCTCGGCGCCGAGATGGCGGCCGGCCCAGGCCTTGGCCAGGGGGTCGTCGAACAGGAAGGCATGGCTGCTGGCGGCGATCGCGTCCTGGAACTTGGCCTGGAGCGGGTGGTCGATGAAGGCCGAGCGGCCGGAGGAGACGCGCATGAGGGACTGGACGGCGTCGGTCGCGGCGTTCGCCGCGCGGGCGACGTCCCATCGCCAGAAGGCGCGCTGCTCCAGGGAGGGGACCTCGTGCCGGGCGGCGTGCTCCATCACCTCGCCGGCGGCGCGCCTGACCTTGAGGACAGCGGCGTCGAGCTGCCAGGCCGCCTCCGCGAGGTGGTTCTGCACCAGGTGCTCCTCGCGGAGGAGCTGGCCGTAGTTGGTGCGGCGGGTCCGGGTCTCGGCGACCCACTGGTCGTAGAAGCCCAGGGCGGCGCCGACCGCCCCGGCGACGATGATCAGGTTGAAGGTGACGGCCCAGGGCGCGCGGTAGAGCGGGCCGTCGTTGAGCTCCTGGCCGGGCAGCGGGGTGCCGAGGCCGTGCGTGTAGTAGAGGTGCGACTGGCCGCGGTGCTCGGGCACGAAGACGTCGTCGACGACGATGTCGTTCGAGCCGGTGCCCCGCAGTCCCGCGACGTTCCAGGCGTCGTCGATCCGGTAGTCGGAGTCGTCGAGGATCACGGAGGTGAAGTCGGGGTACTCCACGCCGTTCACCTCGCGGCGCCCGGCGATGCCGCCGAGGATGACGCCGCTGCAGATGCCCGAGCCGGAGGAGAAGCTCCAGCGCCCGGAGACCCGGTAGCCGCCGGGCGCCTTCTCGATCCTCCCGGTCGGGGTGTAGGAGGAGGCGATCTTGCGCGCCGGGTCCTCGCCCCAGATCTCCTGCTGGGTCTCCTCGGGGAAGAGGGCGATCTGCCATGGGTGGACGCCGACGACGGAGGCGACCCAGCCGGCGGACGCCGAGTTGCGGCCGATCTCGATCACGGTCTCGGCGTACTCGGCGAGATGGACCTCGCCGCCGCCCCAGCGGGCGGGCTGGAGCGCCCGCAGCACCCCGATCGAGTCGAGCGCCGCGACGGCCTCGTCGGTGAGCCTCCCCTGCGCCGAGCTCCCGGCGTCGGAGGCGGCGAGGGTCGGTGCGATGGCCCGCGCCTTGTCGATCATGCTCATCTCGGTCATCCCTCTCACCGCCCGCTCGGGACGAAGTCCCGGAGGATCCCCTGGAAGCGGGCGGCCTGTTCGATCTGGGTCCAGTGGCCGCACTTGTTCATCACATAGAGGTCGGCCTGCGGCAGGTTCTCGGCCAGGTAGTAGCTGCACTCGATCGGGACGATCACGTCCTGGCGGCCGTGGAGGACCAGGGTCGGGATGTCGATCCCGGCCAGCTCCTCGGGCGAGAAGCTGAGCATCTCCGGGGCGAACATGGCGCGGTGCCCCGCCTCGATCCAGGGGCGCCGGACGATCGGCATCCGCTCGGCCGCGACCTCCTCGACCCGGTCGCCGAAGGCCGACTTGTCGTGGACGAACTGGATGAGCAGCTCGGCCATCGCCTCGACCGTCGGGTCGTCGAAGTAGGTGATCAGCTGGATCAGCCCGGGCGTGGGGGTGAGGCCGGGCATCCCGCCGGAGCCCATGAGCACGATCCGGTCGATGAGGTCGGGCCGCAGCTGGGCGATGCGCAGCGAGTACATGCCGCCCATCGAGTTGCCGACCAGGACGACCTTCTCCAGCCCGAGCGCGTCGATCAGCTCCAGGAGCGCCTGGATGCGGACCTCGGCCTGCGCCTTGAAGCCCTGGGGCTGCGGGTCGGGGTGGCTGGAGTCGCCGAAGCCGAGGATGTCGGGGGCGATGCAGTGGAACGTGTCGCCGAGCCCCTCGATGACCTCGCGCCAGTTGGAGGCGGCGGTCACCCCGGGGCCGGAGCCGTGGAGGAAGAGCAGCGCCGGCCGCCCGTGCTCGCCCGTCTGGTTCACCCGCAGGTGGCGGCCACCGCCGATCGCGATGTCCTCGGCGCGGATCTCAGCGGTCACTGTGCCGCCTCCTTCTCCTCGATGGTGCGGAAGATTCCGGGAGGGCCGTCGATGTAGGCCTGGGAGCGGTGGTGCCCCCAGATCGACGGCAGGTCGTGGGTGCCGGCGACCCAGGTGAGGTCATCGACGGTGATGCCGCCGTGGCCGTACTCGATCTGGATCGACGACGGCGTCTGCACGTAGATGGAGGTCATCAGGTCGTTGGTGTGGCGGCCGAGCGACAGGAGGATCTCCCGGTCGGGGTCGGCGGAGAACAGGTCGATCGCCGTGCCGACGTCGTCGAACGACTCGACCTCCAGCATCAGGTGGTTGATCCCGACGGTGCCGGGGATCTCGGCGACGGCCAGCGAGTGGTGGCGGCCGTTGCAGTGGTAGAACCGCAGGTTGAAGATGTCGCTCTTCACCCGGTCGGAGAGGCGGAAGCCGAGGACCCCGGCGTAGAAGTCGTCGGCGGCCTGGAGGTCGGGGACGATCAGCACGATGTGGCCGAGGCCCATGTCGCCGGTGACGAAGCGGCCGCGCATCGGGCGTCCGGGGAAGAAGGAGTTGGGCTGGGAGTGCTGGCCCCAGACCAGCTCGTGGCGGGTGCCGAACGGGTCGGTGAACCAGTACAGCTCGGCGACCTGGCGCTCCTTCAGCTCCCCCTGGTCCCCGGCGTGCAGTTCGACGCCCTTGGCCCGCAGGTCGGCGACGTAGGACCGCAGCGAGGTCTCGTTGTTGCAGGCCCAGCCGACGTAGCGCAGTTCGTCACGCTCCGCCGGGTGGACGGCGATGCGGTAGCCCGCGTCGTCGACCTTGATCCGGACGGCGCCGTCGGAGCCGTCCTCGGCGATGACCGCGCCGAGCAGCCGGGTGGCGTAGTCGCGCCACTCCTCGGCCTTGGGGGATGCGATACCCAGGTAAGCGAGTTGTGAAATCACAGCATGACCTCCGGAGCGGAAGAACCGAGGATGGCGGCGCCGTAGTACTGGCCGCAGGCGTCGGAGACGAGGAAGGCGTGGCCGAGTTCGGCGACCACGTCCTGGTAGAGGCGGTGCAGGGGGTGGTCGACGAAGACCGTCCGGCCCGAGGCGACGCGCATCAGCTTGTTGATCGCGAAGCCGACCTCCTGGCAGCCCTTGGTGATGTTCCAGCGCATCCGGGCGCGTTCCCTGCGCTCCAGGAAGACACCTGCCTCGGCCGCCTCGGTGATCGTGTCGATCGCGTCGTACATCTTGGCGACGGCGGCGTCGTGCACCCACTCGGCCTCGGCCAGGTGCATCTGCATGAGCGCGTCGTCGGCGTAGGAGCCGCCCCAGTTGGCCTTGCGGACGGCGGTGTCGGCCGTCCAGTCGTCGAGGAAGCGGCGGCCGAGGCCGAGCATCGGGGCCACGAGCACCAGGTTGAACATGACGGCCCAGGGCAGCCGGTAGAGGCTGCCCGGGTTGGTCTCCATGCCGGGGGCGGGGCGCTCGGGGTTGTACTCATACAGCGGGCTGGACAGGAAGCGGCGCTCGGGGATGAAGGCGTCGGCGACGACGATGTCCTTGCTGCCCGTGCCGCGGGACCCGCGCACGTGCCAGGTGTCCTCGATGACGTACTGGTCGCGGAAGAGCAGCGCGGACCCGTAGTTCGGCACCTCGACGCCCGGCGCGACCTCGACCTTGCCGGCGAACCCGCCGAGGATCACGCCCTGGGCGTGGTCGCAGCCCGAGGAGAACGACCAGCGCCCGGAGACCTTGTACCCGCCGGGGACCGGCTCGATCTTGCCCGTCGGGGCGTAGGAGGAGGAGGCGTTCCAGTCGGGGTCGGCCTCCCAGACCTCGGCCTGTGTCTCCTCGGGGAAGAGGGCGATCTGCCACGGGTGGGATCCCATGACGCCGGAGACCCAGCCCGCCGACGGGGCGATCCTGCCCAGCTCGTAGACGCTGGTGAGGTGCTCGCGGAGCGGGAGTTCGGCGCCGCCCCAGCGCTGCGGCTGGAGGCCGCGCATCAGGCCGGTCTCCTGCATGTACTTGAAGGCGCGGCCGGTCAGCGAGCGCTGCTCGGCCGACAGGTCCTCCTCGGCGCGAAACTCGGGTTCGAGCCGGCGGATCTCGTCCAAGACGGTCATCGGCGTCAGTTCCTCCGGGGTGAGAGTGAGCACCAGAACGTGACATGAATCTCTGTAGTAGTCACTACATGGAACCGTAGAGCGATCGCTACAGAGAATGCAAGAGGGTTGGCAAGAAATCTGTGACCACGACCACAGCTCCCCGGATTCATCCGGGAGGGTTGCCAACACCCGGTGACTGGTGTCACAGTTTATTCTGTAGTGATCGCTACATGGAGGAGTCGTTGTGCCGTACACCCACCCCTGGGACCCGAGCCTGACCTCGTCATTGACCGGAGGCGGTCCCGGGCCCAGTGCCCATGACAAGCGCCTCGCGCTGCGCGCGGCGCTGGCCGGCGCCGCCGCGGGCCCGCAGCGGCCGATCGAGCCGCTGGTGC
>JAFACJ010001011.1 GCA_023425615.1 Actinomycetes bacterium | reverse complement strand
GCTTCCTCTTCGGATCACCGGGGCGCCGCGGCAAGGGGCCTCCGGTGTCGTGGGAGTAGCCCCAGATCTCGGGCCACGCCTTGGCACGGGGCCGGTCCGGGGCGTGGTCGAACATCCGCTCCCACGGGGACCGGGGCCCTCCCCGCAGGAAGCCGCCGCAGGCGGCGGTGCAGATGAGCAGGAACAAGATGACCGCCGCAGCGATCACATCAGCCCAGGGCATGGAATCGTCCTTCCGTTCATGGTGGCGGGCACAAAGGCCCGTTGGGTGTCGTGTGCGTTCACAGGGGCTGGGAGACCAGGTCCAAGAGGAAGGCCCGGTTGCCATCGGCGTCACGGCCCAAGAGGACCGAGTCCTGCCGCAGACCGCTCATCGCCTCCACGAGGCGTCTAGGGTGGGTGCAGGAGAGCGTGAACCCGAAGACGTCGGGGTACTGCTCATCCCGGCTGGCGGTGATGACGTCGTCGGTGGTGATACGACGGGTGTCATTGAGACGACCCGCACGCACATACGACCTGGTCATCGGAAACAACAGACGAGAGACCACCCCGTGCCCGTGCGCGGCCAGGGACAGGCCCAGCCAGTCACGGAGCTGATCGGGCCACAACCGCACCTTGAGCTCAGCCCCGTCGGCCTCACGCCGGGGGCGGCGGTCACCGGCAAGCAGGGCTCGGGTGACCTGCCGCCTCTGCGTGGGATGCGGCAACTCCCCGCACTTGAGGCGTTCACGGACCGGCTCATACCAGCCGCACGCCTCCAGCAGACCGAACCCGACGGCCGCTGCCGACGGCCACGGCAGCACCCTCACCCGGCCTTCCCCATCGGACCGCACAAGGACCCGATCATCAGACAGCAGCGACCACCCCGGGACCTGCGCGAGGAGGAAAGCGGCCGTGGTCTTACCCGCCCCCTCCTCACCCAGCACGAGCACAGCCCGACCATCAGACCCGACCACGGCCGAGGCCCGCAGGAGCAGCCACCCATCGGCCAGCAGCCGACCGCGCAGCATCTCCCGCGCCAACCGCACGGCCGCGACCGCCACCTCAGACTCCCGCAGGCCGACGATCCGCAACTCCCCACCCGGGGTATACCGGTAGGCCAAACCGTCCTGCGCGGCGTGCACGACCGTGCCCCGGCGGAGGAAAACCAACTCCTCACCCGCGTACCGCACGGACGTCGCCACCGGGTTGCCGAGCACCTGGCCGATGGCATCGAGCGCCTCATCCGGACTGACATCGGCGCGGACGAGCCGCTCGACCCGGCCTTCGGCCGCGGTCACTGACCACCAGGGCCCCAAGTACCGCAACGGCCAATCCGCAACAGCCCGGGTCAGGCTGGAGACGGTCACGCCACGACCGGCGCAGGAGACATGCGTCGAGAACACGCTCGTAGATGCCTTTCATCAGTACATGCGGGAATGTGTGGGATCCCTCCGGCAGCCGCGACGTGCCTTCCGTCAGCAGTCGGTGCGGGGATCGGAGGATCTGCGCGCGTCACCCTCATAGGTATGCGCCTCGGCGGCGAGACAAGGCACGGTGCCCAGTTCCCCGCAGCGGGGATGTCCGTGCACCTCACTGGTGCGCCGTTCATGTCGGCGCTCCGCCTTCTTGGGTGCCATCGGGTTCTTCCGCCGCGCATCCACACGTTGCGCCCTGCGGTATGTGGGCGATGAGGTGCTTGCCCGGCCGGTCAGCCGAGGGCCGCTCATACCACAAGCTCGACAGCATCTCCAGAAGCGGCAGGCCACGCCCTGACTCCTCTGTCGCAGCCGGCATCGACACCAGGACATCGGCGGCAGCCACGAACGGGGCGCCGGGATCCCATACGTCCAGCACGACGCACTTCGGCCGGAGTTCGGCCCGCACTTCGATCTGCCCGCCCTCTGCGGCACACAGAACATTGGTGACCAGTTCGGAGACCAGCAGCCGCGCGGTCTCCAGGACCTCCTCACCGACCCCCCAGCGGCGGCAGGCCGCAATGGCCTCTTCGCGCGCCCGGCCCGGAGCACGAAGGTCAGCCGACAGGCGCAGGAACGTCTCCGGGGCCGCTGCCACGTTCACCGCCGATCCCCGGAAAGGGATCTCCAGGAAGCGGGAGAAGGGTGGGAAATCCATCTATTCTCACTCAAGACGGTCAGACTCCAGCCTGTCTGATCGAGGCCCCGGAGACCGGCGCCAACACACTGGTCCGAGGCTGTTTCTTTGCCGGTCGAGAGCAGCGAATGCGCGCGGCGTAGGGTTTTACCCTCGCCGGTGTGCAAGCCGCCTGCGCCACACAGCTTCGACCAAGGAATTCGCCCCCGGCAACACCGGTCGTCATGACTTACGGACACCATTAACGCCAGTCGGTATAGTCCGAGACAGCAACGCGAAACGAGCGGAGGGTTTGCCATGCCCCGGCGATGCGGCCAGTGCAAACAACCACTCAGCCGTGACAATGCCACCGGCATCTGCGGTGCCTGCACCGTCGCCGCCCGGAAGCAGCCCCTGCCGCTCGTACGCTTGGAGCCGGGATTCTGGAGTCGGCCGGACATCCGCAGAGCCCTCACCGACTACGACTGGCGGACCCTCCTCACCGAGGTCCAGAAGGCCAGTGGAGCGTCCCAAGCGCGCATCGCCGACGCCGTAGGAGTCTCGCAAGCGCACATCTCCCGGATCATGAACGGCCAGCGCCCCGACCCCGCCTTCACCACGATCATGGGTCTCCTCAAAGGGCTGGGCGCTCCCTTCCTCCTGACCAGCCCCATCGACTGCCAAGGCCCATCGGACGTACTCGGGAAAGCGGTATCTGATGAGGGTCCGCACAAAGTGCCAACCGGTGGTGCCAGAGCTTCAAGATCTCTTGCGAATGTTCCGGAAGCATCTTCTTCCGTTGTCCGATCAACGGCATCGCCGAGTACCGTGGAACACGTTCCCGCTCCCGGCCAAGGGGATGATGACGAGGTGAAACGTCGGGCCGCGCTACAACTCATCACCGCACTCACCGCGGGAGCGACGATCCCTCCGGGAGCTCTGGAGACGGTTTTCTCCGGAATCGAAGACGCACTCGGCAATCCACTGGACATCCACGAGTGGGAGCGCACCGTCCACGAGTACGGCCAGCAACTCATGACCCAGCCGGCCGGAGCCCTGGTCAATGGTCTGACCGCCGACGTCATCGCGGTCGGCAACCTCCTCCAGCGGCAGCACGGCATGGCGGAGGCAGCGAACTTGTTGCGGGTCAGCGCGGGACTCTCAGCCTGCCTGGCGATCGATCTAGGGGACTCGGGCGACAAACGCGCCGCGCGCATCTCCTGGAACGTCGCCAAGCGTGCCGCCGACGCATCCGGTGACCGAGACCTGCGGGTGTGGGTACGCGGACGCGGGGCCCAGGACGCCGCGTTCACCGGGCGGCCGGAAGGGGTTGTCACCGAGCTGGCCGCCGAAGCGATCTCCATCGCCGACGGCACACCATCGGCGGGATTGGCCAGAGCCCATTCCGCGCGTATCTACTTGGCCGTCGACCAAGGCGACGGTGCCACGGCGCTGGAGTCCCTAGAGGCGCTGAAGAGAACGTTCGCCCAGCTCCCTGCCGGCTCGGGCGCTCAGTCCGTCTTGAACTACCAGGAGAGCCAGCTGCGGCTGTCCGAAGCCTATGCGCAGGTTGCCACCGGCGACAGGCGAGCGGACGCCACACTCGCGCAGGCATTCCGGCTCTATCCTTCTACCGCGCACGGCCCTAGAGACAACTTGGCTTTGATGCAGGCGGTGGCCCAGGTCAGATCCCGCGAGATCGAGGCCGGCCTCGAACATGCGGTCACCGTTCTGTCCAGCTCCGGATCCGCGACCGCAGCCCGTACCTTCCTCGCCAAACAGCTTCTACGGACGCTTCCCGACCAGGCGCGTGCGCTCCCAGCCGCACGAGAGGTCCGTGAGCTCATCGCCAGCCGCTGACCTGAGCTTCCCCAGGTCGGTCACTTTGGGGAGCCATGCAGATCGAGCTCCTCGGCTCCAAGAAATGGGAGACAAGGGACGACCTCGCCAACGCGGTGTTTGAATAGATCAAACGCCGGACTAATCCATATAGGCATCGTTCCAGCCTCGGAATACTCAGCCTGAACGCCTGCGAATGGCGGCGCCAACCGCCGCGCCCGCGACCCTGATGTCACCCCAGAGCCATCCGCAACTTTGGGGAAAGCTCATTGACCGTTTTAAAACGCCGGTGCAGGCTCATGGGGACAACTTCAGGCAACCTGTTGGAAGGTGAGGGGCGCGTGAGGCCAGAATTCGTAGGTGTGGACCCTGACAACCCGAACGACGACTGTCCAGCGGTGTTCGTAGATGCCGAGACGGGAGGTTTGCTGTTCCAGGGCGAGACCGTGACGGCTCCCGCCGTGCTCGCCTGGTTCAGTGACTCGACGACGCTCGCGGACGAAGAGTGCGTGGTCTGGCTGCCCGCTCGCATGGCGGAGATCATCACGGCGGCGGTGACGGGCCGGTTCCAGCCCGGCAAGCGGCGGTTCGCGTCCGGCGCGCACCCTCGCCCGAGTGAGGACGTGCGGACCCGGCTCGAACGTTCGGGCGGTCTCACGGTGACGGACCGCCTGGACTCCCCGTCCGCTCTGGTGGGGCCGGTGATCCGCGTGGACCCCGAGACGGGCGATTTCTTCTTCCGTGGACGGACGGTCGTTGACCCGGCCGTTCTTGCTTGGATCAACTCGGACAGCCGGATCAAGGACAGCGAGTCCGTAGTCTGGCTTTCCGCTGATCTGGCGCCGACCATCATGGAGACCTTGAGTGGAGACTTCGAACGGAGTGACCGGCAGCCTCGACCCGATGAAGACGCTCGGACCAGGGTCGAACAAGCCGACGTTCGCTGAACTCCTCTCCGGATGTGTCGCCTCGGCGGTGCATCTGGAGATGCACGACCGGCACCTCACCACCGACCCTGCCTTTCTCGCGTGGAAAGCCGGGCAGCCGCATGAGGACACCGAGCCGTACCGCGCGTTCCGTGCGCTGATCTCAAATGCCGTCGCGCAGGGTGTGGCCGTTCGTAGAGCCCGCATCGTGTCGGAGCCGGTCTCCGACTACGTTCGCTGGGAGCACAGCCTCACCGGCCCGCACAACATCGCGGCCGGGGAACTGGTCCGTTGGCTTCCTCGCGAACGCGCGTCGGCGCTCGCGCTGCCGGGAAACCCGTTCTGGGTCTTCGATGGCCGCTTGGTCCGCTTCTCGGTCTTCGACGGGAACGGCGCGCTCGTCGGCCACCAATTCACCGAGGATCCGGCCATCGTCGAGATGTGCGCCTCGGCCTTCGAAACGGTGTGGAACCTCGCGACCGACCACGCCGACTACCGCATACCCGCCGAGTGACCCGACCCTAGTGCCCTCGTCGTCTTCTTCAAGCGCTCAACAGGCGCGGCAGGCGCTGGCCGACCAGCTCCGAGAGATCCGGCTGGGCGCCCGCCTGTCCGCCAAGGAGCTGGCCGAACGTGCCGGGTGGCATGGGAACACCAAGGTCAGCAAGATCGAACACGGTACCCGTCCCGCGTCCGCCGACGACGTCCTGACCTGGTGCCGAGTCTGCGGTGTCTCGGAGAGCCGCACGACCGAGTTGCTCGCCGAGCAGCGTTCCGTGGCCGGAATGTGGGTGAGCTACCAGCGCCTGAACCGCGCCGGACTCCGACGGGCTCAGCAGTCGGTACGGCAGACCTACGACGAGACCCAGCTGATCCGGGCCTACCAGTCCCGCACCTTCCCCGGCCTCATCCAGACGCCGGGTTTCACCACGACCACCCTCGAACAGGTCCGCATCCGCCAAGGCGTCGAAATCAACGACGTGGCCGAAGCAGTCGCCGAGCGCATGAGCCGTCAAGGCATCCTGCGAGAGCCGAACCGCCGCTTCGTCTTTCTTCTGGAGGAGGCGGTCCTCCGCTACCGCCTGACCGACCGGGAAACCCACGCCGGCCAGCTCAGACACCTGCTGAAGGTCATGACGCTCCCCAACGTCTCGCTCGGGATCATCCCGTTCACCGCTGACCGCGTGAGCAACCGCCCGACCGAGGGCTATGTGATCTTCAGCGACACCCAGGTCTCCGTCGAACTGGTCTCGGGCTACCTCAGCATCACCCAGCCCCAAGAGATCGCGATGTACGTCCGAGAGTTCAAAGGTCTGGCAGCCATCGCCGCCTATGGCGATCCCGCCCGCTCCCTTATCTCCGAAGCACTCACCTCACTCGACTGAGTTTGGGGGCAATGTCGGGCAACCTCGTTGAGGACCAGCTCAGCGCCCTCTTACCGTCGAACCATGACCATCGACGCACCCGCACGATGAGTTCCCTGAAGACTCAGTGTGTTCAGGGATGCTCGGGCTGAGGAATGGAAGATCTTCGGACGAGTACCTACGGAGACCTCCATTCGGGTCGGTGCGATGAGCCCCGAAGTAGCGCTGTGTGATGTTTCTAGATCGGTATCTAACGGTCACGGGTGGGTGATACCACCTGGTAGTGGATTTGAGCTTTCCCCCCCGTTCGACGGCCAGGCGCCCGCCCTCTGATCGGTCCACACTTCTCGCACCTCGACGAGAGAAGCAGAAACGCTCTTCGGCTCCATCCCAACAGTTAACGGAGCACGCTCGGGCCCTGCTGACGGCGCTCCTGTCTATGCGATCGCTCGGTGCGGGAATGTTGCGATGCCACGAAACTCTGGCTACCAAGCGGGTTCAGCCGCGTTGCTCGCCTGGCACACGTGTTCAGCGCCGGACTGCAACGCAGCTGCTGCTCGATATATGCAGAGGGGGCCGCTTCCTGTGCGGCTCTGTGCGCTGCGGTGACGGCGCTCAGCGCGGAACCGCGGTCCAGGCTGTTAGTCCGCCGTCGATCGGAAGCGTCACTCCGGTGATGTAGGACGCCGCATCTGAGGCGAGAAACAAGATGCCGGCGGCGATCTCGTTGGGTTCGCCCAGGCGGCTCATCGGGATGCGATCCTCGTATCCGGTTCGCTGCTCGTCGTGTCTTGCAAGGTGCGCATGCACCGCAGGCGTCATGGTGGGGCCTGGTGCGACGGCGTTGACTCGAACACCGACTGCGGCATAGTCGATCGCTGCTGATCGGACCAGATTGACGACACCTGCCTTCGCCGCAACATAACCCGCCATATGGGGCCAGCCGTTGAGCCCTGAGGAGGAGGACGTTGCGACGATGCAGCCGCGCGACCGGATGAGATGAGGGATGCTCGCGCGACTGAGGTAGAAGAACGAATCCAGGTTCAGCGCGACGGCACGTTGCCAGTCTTCGACGCTCATGTCCGCTACACGGCCGACCCCGCCGCCTCCGGCGTTCGCGACGACGATGTCGAGCTTTGAGAAAGTCGCAACTGCTGACTCGACCGCTTCTTCAACGGCGACCGGGTCGGTTGCATCGAGCGTGGCAAGCTGAATGCTCTCGCTGCTGTCTTCATGCTCTGCGGCGAACGCCGCGAGTTTGTCGGGGTCGATGTCCGCGACGACGACTCTGGCCCCTTCGGCGAGGAGGCTGGTCGCGACCGCGTACCCGATGCCGGAAGCGCCGCCTGTCACGAGAGCGACCTTGTCGGTGAAGCGAGAATTTGCTGTGTTCATGGGGTTCTTTCTTGATGGATGCTATGAGCGCCTCCCAGAGACCTGAGTGCGGCGTTTCGGGAGGTGGTGATGACCGTGCGGCCCCGCCGACCTGACCGCTGGAGACCCTTGTCAGGAAGTTGGGTCTCCAGCGGTCAGGAGGAGCGTTACCCGGCTCAGGGGGAGAGCATCACCTGAGCGGACCGGCTGCCGATGCTCTTGGTGTCGTTGAAGATGAAGCCGTTGAAGTCGTCAGCTTCGATCTTCCTGAACTGCTGCGTGAGCCCAGCCAGGCCGCCGCCGTACCCACGGAAGACCACCTTCTTGCCTTCGACGTTGCCGCCGAAGGCGTAGTGGAGCTCAGCGCCTTCGATGCTCGAGGACACGGTGCCAAGGACATGCTCGGTCCAGGCGTCCGCTGCGGCGTCAGTGGTCTCGATGACGGTGCTGCCGTTGGCGCGCATCCGGTCGATCAGCTTCATCAGGAAGCCGGTGTGCAGTTCGTTGATGCGCGGCAGGTTTCCTCCGAAGGTGTGCGGCCCTGCCAGGATGAGGAGGTTGGGGAAGCCGGGCACCTGCGTTCCGGCAAAGGTCCGCGGCCCGTCGACCCAGGCGTCCTTCAGGCGGGCCCCACCGCGGCCCTGGATGTCGATGCGGTCGTACGGCCCGGTGAGCGCGTCGAATCCGGAGGCCCAGACGATGATGTCGAACTCATAGGTCTTGTCCGAGGTCTGCAGCCCTGCCGGCACGACCCTCTCGATCGGGGTCTCGTTGAGGTCGACGAGGGTCACGTTGGGCTGGTTGAAGACCTCGAAGTAGCCGCTCTCGTAGGGAATGCGCTTGCCGCCGTACCCGTGGTTCTTCGGGATCAGCTTCTCGGCGACCTTGGGGTCGTGGACCCGTTCCCGGATCTTCGCCGCGGCGAAGTCCTGCATCTCCTCGTTGATCTCGCGAGTCGTCATGACCTCCATGAAGTTGCCGAGGAACTTGTTGTTTCCCTTCAGCTTCCACAGTCCCTCGTACACCGCCTGGCGCTCCTCCTTGGTGTGCTCCCAGGCGGAGGTGGGCAGCGCCTCGTAGGTGTAGCCCACGGTGCTGTCCATCAGCCGGCGGTGCAGTTCCTCGATGTTCTCCTCGAGCCACTTCTGGGTCTCCGGGCCGATCGGTCCGTTGTTCAACGGGCTGCACCAGTTCGGGGTGCGCTGGAAGACGACGAGCTCGCCGACGTCCTCGCCGATCGTCTGGATCACCTGGACGCCCGAGGAACCGGTGCCGACGACCGCCACGCGCTTGCCCTTGAAGTCCACCTCCTCCTTCGGCCAGCGCGAGGTGTGGTAAGCCTCGCCCGCGAAAGTGCTCGCGCCCTCGACGTTCGGTGTGATCGGCGCCGAGAGCTGCCCCAGCGCCGTGATCAGGAGGCGGGTCCTGTACAGGCACCCGTCCTCCGTGCGGACCTCCCAGACCGCGCTCTCCTCGAGGTAACGCGCCGAGGAGACCTTGCGTCCCAGGTCGATGTGGTCACGAAGGCCCCACTCGTCCACGATGAAGTTGTAGTAGCGCTCGAGCTCAGGCTGGCCGACGTAGTGCTCGGACCACTTCCACTGGCGAGTGACCTCGGGGTCGTCGAAGTAGCCGTAGGTGTAGCTCTCCGAGTCGAGCCTGCAGCCCGGGTACCGGTTCCAGTACCAGACACCGCCGACCCCCTCGGCCGCATCGATGATCCGCGCCTCATAGCCCTCGGCGCGAAGACGGCGCAGCTGGTAGATGCCGGCCGATCCGGCACCGATCACGAGAGCATCGAGCATCTTCGCATCCAACGTTCGTAGTCCTTTCTGACCGCCCGTCGCGCGATGCGCAACGGACCCTGCGGTGGGGCCGACCCGACCCGTCCGCGGCGCGGATCGAGACTCCGCGCCCAGAAAGTGATCCTGCACACGTTGACTCAAAGTGTCAATACGGCAGTTTGTGCCATGACGGCATTATGTGTTGACATCGATTGTGACGCGCACTACATTCCAGGTGACACTAGCTGCCACTACGGCACCCACAGGCGCATCGCCGATGGCGGGTCAGGACGGGATCACGGCGCCCCCCGGGGCGGGCGCCGACGGGAGAGAAGGCGGAGCACTCAAGCGTGGAGCACGTGCTGGATACCGAACTCACAGGCGGCGGTTCGGCGGGATACGCCGATACGGACCCCGCCGCATCCGGGAACGCGTTGAACCTGCCCTACGTGGACCCTCGACGGCTGAGCGCCGACACGCTGGGCGGAATGCTGCTGCGCACGGTGGCGCGGCACGGATCGCGTCGCGCGTATGTCTACGAGGGACGCGAAGTGACGTACGCCGAGCTCGGCGAGTCGACATGGGCGGTCGCACGAGGGCTCGCCGCTGCGGGGGTCACCAAGGGGACACGGGTCGGGGTCCTGATCCCGAACTCGCCGGAGTGGATCGTCGCGGCCTATGGCGCGGCGTTGACCGGCGCCGTGGTCGTGGGCATCAGCACGCTGGCGAGCCCCGCGGAGCGCGACTACATCCTGCGGCATGCCGATGTGAACGTGCTCGTGGCGAGTGTTCGCTCCGGCCCGCGGCAGCTTGTGGACGAACTCGCCGAGAGCTATCCCTTCATCGGTCCCCGCGGCTCGGTGCCCCTCGCGGACCCGGCACTCCCCTATCTGCGTCGTGTCTTCGTCCACGGTCTCGAAGCGCCGGCCGGGGGCCTCGAGACGTGGGGCGACCTGATCGAGCTGGGCACGGACATCCCGGACGCGGTGCTGGCGGAGCGTGCCGCCGCGGTCTCGCCGTTCGACGACGCCGTCGTGTACTTCACCTCGGGCAGCACCGCGGACCCGAAGGCGGTGCTCCACCTGCACCGGGCCCCGGTCCGCTCGATGCGCCAGAGCGTCGAGATGAACGAGCTGACCGAGCGTGACGTCATGTTCGGGACAAAGCAGTTCTTCTGGGTGGGTGTCACCAACACGGTCGGCGCCTGCCTGGCGTCGGGTGCCTGCTTCGTCGGAATGGAACGTTTCGAGTCGACGGCCGCCCTGGATCTGATCGAGCGGGAGCGGGCAACGGTGATCAACTGCACCCCGCACCAGATGGAGCAGATCGGCCGGCTCGCCCAGAGCGCGCCAGGCCGTGACCTGTCCTCCATCAGATTCCTCGCCGGAGTGGGCGGAACACTCGCGCGTGTGCTCGGCTTCCCCTCGGGCACGCAGTCCCCGGGGTACGGCATGACCGAGACGGTGGGCGACGGCTGCTCGCTGCCGCACAACGCGCCGGCGACGCTCAAGACGACCACTCACGGACGTCCGAACAAAGGCACCGAGATCCGCATCGTCGACGCCGACACCGGGCGACCGGTCCCCGTCGGCGAGACGGGGATCGTCCAGATCAAGAGCGCCTCGGTGATGCGCGGCTACCTGAAGACGGCACCCGACGAGGGATTCCGTGACGGCTACCTGCAGACCCAGGATCTCGCCTATCTCGACCAGGCCGGCTACTTCCACTTCGTCGGCCGCGCGAACGGGATGATCAAGACCAAGTCCGCGAACGTCTCGCCCAAGGAAGTCGAAGACCAGGTGCGCGCGTGGGGCGGACTCAGCGCCGCCTACGCCGTGGGCGTCCCTCATCCGGTGCTGGGCGAGGCGGTGGTGCTCGTCGCGGTCGGTGCGGAGCGGAGCTTCGACCAGAGCGACCTGGTGGCGTTCTTGAAGCCGCGGATCGC
>JAFACJ010000995.1 GCA_023425615.1 Actinomycetes bacterium | reverse complement strand
CTCCAGGACCGCGGGCACCCCGGAGTACGGGGCGGTGTAGAGGGCGGGCGGAGGCCGCCAGTCGACGATGCCTCTGGAGTCCAGGTGCTCGGCGATGCCGAACAGGAAGTCCCGGGACCAGCTCACGAGATGGCCCGCCGGATCGGTGCGGCGACAGCATCCAGGATCTCGTCGGCGTTCTCGGTCATCGGCCGCTCCAGGAACTTCTTGGAGCCGCCCTTCAGCCGCGCGTACCCCGACTCGTGCCGGAGCACGGCGTACAGGGTGCTGTAGGACACCGCGCCCTCTAGACCGTCCTGGCTGGCCGTGCCGGAGTCGCGCAGGTCCCCGTCATCGACCGGGACGAGCCGCTGACTGGCCTCAAGGAGCGCCTCGGTGCCGTCCTTCACGCCTTCCTCGGCGGCGGCGGCGAGACGGGCGAGGGCTTCCTCGCCGTGCCAGTCCATGCTGACGCTCACTGCACCACCACCTCCAAGTAGGCCGGGGTCGGCAGGCGGCCCCCGTCGCGCGGGTGGATCTCGATGACGGTCGTGGGGCGGCCGTCGGGGAGTGTGATGCGGGAGCCGATCGGGCAGTCGGCATCGCGCGGCAGGTAGACGGTGGTCTGGTCGGACACCTCGGCCTGCTGCGGGGAGCGGGCCAGGCGGCGGCCGGAGTTGATCCGGCACGCCACGGTGACCGGAGGGCCGTAGGTGGGGCCTGCCGCGGTCTTGCCGGTCTTCGGCTGGATCGTCACCTCGTGGCCGAACATGCGGGAGACCGGTGGTCTCATCGGGTCGACACCATCGCGGTGCCGCCGCCGAACCGGGCCCGGAGCCGGGAGCGCATCGAGGCCGACAGCTCCATCTCCGTCAGCCCGGTGTCCGTGCGGTAGGTCACCGCGTAGTCGCCGAGGCTCTCTTGCACGACGCCGTCGATCGCCAGGCCGGACCCGTCCTTGGATGCCCCGGCGGCGTTGACCGCGGTGGCGGCCATCCGGCAGACGAGGTCGACGATGTCCTCGGGCACGACGACCAGGCCGTGGGGGTAGGTCGCCACGACCGGTGCGGGCAGGCCCGCCGCGGTCATGGCCAGCCAGCCGCACGGCCGGTACAGGGAGCCGTCCCACAGCGCGTAGTCCAGGCCCTGCGTCAGCTCCCGCCCGTCGATCTCGACCGAGGTGACCGCGGTGACCGGGCCTCCGGGTAGCGCCAGGTAGGGGCTGGGGCTGGACGGGTAGAGGGTGACGGTGCTGGTGGTCTGGCTGATCTGGCAGCCCGCGGCGTCCCGCACTGCGGCGGAGGCGACGCCGAGGTAGAGCTCGGCGAGCGGTTCGTCCGCCACGGTGATGCCGCGGGCGGTCAGGTCGTCCGTGGTCGCCAGGGCTGCCATGTCAGCCTCCGTACAGCTCGATCAGGTCGGCGCGGGACAGGCCCTCGACGTCCTCGTCGGTGGCGCCGAGGGTGCGGGCGTATTCGGCCCACTTCTCGGTGGAAGCGTTGTCCTTCGGGCGGGCCGGGCGCTCCTGGGCCGGGTCGGGCTCGAAGGGGGAGCCGTCGGCGTTGACACGGGTGAGCACGCCGGAGGCCAGGCGCTGGGCGACTCCCTCGGGGAGGGGCAGGTCCATCTCCCAGATGACGCCGCCCTCCCCGCGGACGTGGATGGTCTCGGCCATGGTCAGCCCCTCGGCAGGAGCAGGACGTCGATGGAGCCGGTCATGCCGGACTCGAAGTCGATCTCCAGGGAGCCGTCGGCCTGCAGGTACTTGTCGGACTCCAGGGGGCCGATGTACTGCACGCCGGAGGTCGCGGCGACGGTGACGACCAGGTCGCCCTGTCCGGCCCGCAGCGCGGGCGGGTTGTCGCCGGCCTTGATGGTGAGGGTGTTGGTCGAGCCCTCGGTGTTGGCGACCCGGATGAGGGTGCGCTCGGGCTTGGCGCTGGCGATGGTGGCGCCGTTGGTCACCAGGGTGGAGTCGATGGTGGTCGCTCCGGTGGCGCCGTTGAGGCCGCCGTTCTTGACGAGCGCGCGCGGGGTGATCGCGGTGCGTGCCATGGAGGTTCTCCGATCAGGTCTGGGACGCGGTCAGCGTCGCGATGAAGTCGGGGCGGGTGAGCTTGCAGCCCCACACGTGCAGGCCGCGGACGGCGTCGGCGAAGTGGGTCTGCAGCCGCAGCGCCTCGGTCTCGGTGATCTGGTCGGCGTAGGAGATCGCCTCGTTCACGCCGGCCTGGACGATGTAGTCGTCGCCGGTGACGTTGATGCAGGCGTTGGACTCGTAGATGTCGAATCCGGCGGCGCGGCCGACGTGGCCGTTGCGCAGGCCGTCGGTGGTGCCCGAGGCGTCGGCGCGCACGAACTTGTCGTTCTGCAGGAGCAGCCCGTAGTACCAGGGCGGGACGATGGCGTACCGGCCCTCGTCGGGGATGTCGGCGTTGGCGAGCTTGGTCCGCAGGTCGACCAGGCCGGTGTAGGCGGCGTCGCCGGTGGTGATGGATCGGGTGGAGATCACGTTGGCGGAGTCGACGCCGGTGTACAGGCCCGCGACGTAGGTGTCGACGGTCTTGGCCAGCAGGTAGGCGGCGCGGCGCATGGCCTCGCCCATGACGTCGCCCTTGGCCTGCCGCTTGTCGATGTCGTCGACCTTGAAGGCGTACCGCTGCGCCTGGTCGATCGCCATCGTCTGGCCGGCGTCCTGCAGCTCCTCGTAGTTGATCGCGTCACCGCGGGTGTGGTTGACGATCGTGGGGTCGCCGATGGAGCTGATGTGGACGACGTCGCCCTGCTGGCTGATCTCGCCTTCGTAGTTGCGGTTGACGACGGCGGGCTGGGCGAAGACGAGCTTGCGCTCCTTGGCCTTGAGCAGGACGGCCGACCAGATCTCCGGCCTGAACCGTTCGATGGACATGAGTGCCTCTCTTTACAGAAGGTGCTTGAGCCTGCCCTCGGAGTACGCCTTCTCGATCTGATCGGGCGTCATCTTCTTGAGCTGCTCTTCGGTGATGGGCTTGGTGGCGGATTTGCGGGCGCCGTTGTCGCCTCCGCCCTGGAACCTGGGCGCCTTGGCGGCGGCCAGGTGCGGCTTGCGCTGCAGGAGGTCGTCGAGGGCGTCGGTGATCTCGTCCTCGTCGAAGTCGCCGTTCTCATCCGGCTCGAACTGGTCGAGCTTGGATGCCAGGAAGGTGAGCGCGTCGGCGGGGTCGGCGAACTTCCCCTTGGCGGCGGCCTTGATCTCCGCGCGCAGGACCCGCCTGTTGGCCGCGGCCGTTGCGGCCTGCTCGGCGTCGGGCTTGCCGTCGGAGCTCTTGAGCTTGGCTTCGGCGGCACGGCGGCGCCGCCTCTCCTCGCGCAGATCGGCCTTCATGGCGGCCAGGGCCTTCTCGCCCTTGGGGCCGAGAGGCTTGTCCTCCTCGTCCCCGTCCTGCTCTTCCTGGTCGTCGTCGCCGTTCTCGTCGTCGGCGTCGTCGTCCTGCTCCTCGTCGTTCTGCTCGGTTTCCTCCTCGTCCTGCTCCTCGTCGGGGGCGCCGCCGAGGACGGGCCAGACGGGGCGGCCGGACGGCAGGACGCCGAGGGCAGTCAGTCCGGTGAACGGATGGATGGGCAGCTCGATGAGAGCGGACATGCGATCTCCCGTTGCGGGTTGGGCGCCCGCGCCCTTGCGGCGTCCGGGCATGAAAAAACCCCGCACGGTGGCGGGGTTGGTCTGCGGGCGAGGCGGTCAGGTGCCAGCGTCGCGGCGCATCTGGTCGAAGCGGGCCACCATGGCGGCGGCTTCCTGCCGGATCCGCTCGCGCTCCTCGTCGGTGAGCCCTTCGAGGGGAGGGACGGCGACGAGGGAGCCGTCGGCGGCCTGCTGGTAGTTCAGTTGGATCCGGTCTCGCTCGGCAGCCATCTCAGCAGCACCTCGATACGGCCATCGTGGACATGGGCCCTGATCACTTCGGCTCGGCCCGAGAGGAGTAGTTCGTCGTATCCAGCCAGGCCGCCGACGGACTCCAATCGTACGCCGAGGGGTTGGGTGACGAGGAAGAGCACGGGGGTTCCGTCATCGGGCCGCGCGGGCTCATCTGGCGTGTCGGCGTACCTGAGGGCGGCATCTGCGGCAGAGGTGAACGACGAGATGTCGAACGTCTCCTGCCGGCCCGGCCGGTAGCGCTGGAGGAGGTCTTCGACGGTTCCTCGGATCCGCAGCCCCTTGAAGGCGTCGGGCAGCGGCCGGGGTGCGGACAGCCACCGGTTCAGCCGGGTCGCTGCGGCCAGGAGGTCCGCGCGCAGGTCGCTGGCATCGTAGGCGCCGTGGATCGGCCGGAGGGGAGTCTCGTGCCGCAGGAACCACAGGCCCGCGAGGGCGGGGTCGACGTCCTCGATCGTCTTGGCGCCGAAGTCGATCCCCTCGAACGGGTCGCGTCCAGAGCGCAGGTTCGCAGCGGTCCGCTCGAGGGCAGCCCGTCCGGCGTACTGGTATTGCAGGAGTGCGATGGTCCGCGCGTCGGGGTCTTCGATGTACCGGAAATCGACGTTGGCCGCCACGAGGCCCCGTGGTGCGGGCTCTCCGAAGCGGCGGAGTACCCGGTCTGCGGGGCGGCCCAGAACCCGGCCGGTCGGGGGGTCCTCTTCGGGTTCCGGGGGCGGCGCGGGACTGTCGGGCGGGGGCGGCGTCCCGGCTCCGCCCGCCGAGTCCGAGTCGGCCTCATCAGGTGCGGCGTCTTGCGCGGTCGGACTGATCAGGTTGTGGTCGCCGCGCGCGTGCGGGCCGAGGCCGTCCAGGACGGTGAGCGAGTAGTCCAGCCACTCCTCTCGCCCGAGGTGGGCGTAGTCGGGGCGCAGCGCCTCCAGGCGGCGGCGGACCTCGGCCACATCGGCGGGCGTGAGCGGGTTGTCGAGGAGGTCGTCGGTCTCGCGGTCGGAGTAGTACCGGTCGACCGCGCGGGATCCGATCATCGAGCGGTCCTCGCGGAGGTCGCCCGTCATGCCCAGGTAGGCCGACCCGTGGTCGATCGGCGCTATCCGGCCGTCGGTGCGGAGGATCCAGTTCTCGTCGTTGCGGTCGGCGACCAGGCCGAGCAGGTCGACCAGGCCGAGCAGCTTGCCGTCGTCGCCGGCGAGCGCACGCTCGCGGCGGTCGCGTCCGGCCTCCTCGGCGGTGTCGCCGGGGACGTACTCCATGTACAGGCGGTCGGGCGAGTTGCGGTAGACGGCCGGTGCGGGCAGGCCGAGCGAACGGGCGAGGAGGCTGCCGAGCTGCTCGGAGTCCTGGCTCTGCTCGTCCTCCGAACCTCGCTTCGTCGTCTTCCTGATGACCTTGGACCCATCAGACAGCGTCAGCAGCTCGGTGACGGCGTTCATCCCGCCCAAGCGCCGGGTCCCGACGACGTCCAGTTCCTCGACGCGGCGGGCGAGGTCCTCAATCCCCTTCAGGGTCCGGTGGTAGGGCTGTGCGGCTGCTGGAACCTGCGGCGCGGCCTGCTCCTGCCGGGCGGCAAGGACCGCACGCGGCTCGGTGCGCTCGCGGGTGCGGGCCGGGCGGGAGGGCGCTGGGGCGGCGGTGTCGGTGATGTAGCCGAACCGGTGCAGCAGCCGCAGCGCCTCGTCGCGGTCGCCGCCGGCCTCCTTGTAGATCTGCTCCGGGGTCAACCGCGGCACCCGGGCGCGCTGGCCGCGGCGGGCACCGAGCCTCTTGCCGGCGATGCCGCGGCGGGTGGTGCCCTCCCAGGTGGCCGAGACGCCGCCGTTCCCGACGCCCGAGACGTACAGGCCGCGGCGGGCGTTGACGACCTGGCCGAGGTCGGCGCCGTCCCGGATCGCCCTGGCGCTGGCCTGTCCGAAGATGCGGTCCTGCTCGTCGCGGGACATCCCCTCGAAGAGGGCCTGGGGATAGTTGGCCTTGCCGAGGTCCCCGGCCTCGCGCAGCGAGCTGACGGGCACGTGGACGCAGTCACAGTTCGGGTGGCGGGCGAAGCCGTCGAGGGTCCTGTAGAGCTTCCCGGCCAGCAGGATGCAGCGAGCGCACGCCGGGAGCTCGACTTGCCGCACGTAGCCGACGACGGCCCGGTTGGCCACCTGCGCGACGCCGGTCGCGACCCGGCCCGCATCCGCGACCTGAGTTCGGCCGATCATCACCAGTTCGGCGATGACCCGCGGCGTCACCTCGGCCTCGGGCATCCCCTGCTCGATGAGCCGCTGGCCGCGCCGGACAGGTAGCGCCAGCAGGGACTCCAGCGGGCGGCCGTCGCTGGCGACTCCAGCGAGCGAGCCCGGGACCACCGCGGCGACCGCACTGGAGGCGACTCCGGCGGCGGCGAGGGCTGTGCCCACGTAGGCGGCGCCCTGCGCGGCGGCTTCGGCCTGTGCCTCGGTCATCGCCTGGCGCAGTGCCTCGGCGGGTCCGGCGAACCAGGAGCGGACCTCGTCCCAGGAGAGCATCCGGCCGAGTTGCAGGATCAGGTTCACCATCTGCTGGACCAGGCCGCGCTGCTGGGCGTAGTGCTCGGCGGCGACCTGCTCAAGCGTCGGGGTCGATGTCGCCATCGGTGTCGTCCTCGGCGGGGCCGCCGAGCGGGTCGCGGCCGTTGATGGCCTGCATGATCGGGTCCATGGCGGACTCGCGTTCGCGCATCGCCATCAGGTCGACGATCTCCGGCGGGGTCAGGCCGTACTTGGAGGCCAGCCACCTGAAGGGGAACCCGATGCTCTTCAGCTTCACGAGGGAGTCGGCGAGCTGGGCCTGATTGCGGGACTCGGCATCGGCCCACAGCACCCCGCCGGCCGACAGCGCCGTGGCCTTGGCGTCGTTGCCCTGGGCGCGGGCGATGAGGGAGTACATCTCGCGCAGGCCGCCGCCGTACCACAGCTGCTTCTCCTGGCACTTCTTGACCAGGCCCGTCTCGGCGGCGATCAGCGCGTCCGAGGACAGGTTGCTCATGCGGCCGATGAGGTAGTGCGAGGGTGTGCGGGTCTGGGCGGCGATGTGGCCGACCGCGACCTCCAGCACGTTCGTGTAGTTCGCCAGGTCGGTCGCCGACCACTCGGCGATCTTGGCGTTCTCGTCCTCGACCCACAGGACCCGGTCCACGGCGAACTTCTTGAGGTCCACCGGCCTCTCCCCGATGACCGCGCCCTGGTCGTTGAGGATCGGGATCTTCGGCATCTCGGCGCCCAGCACGATCCGCTGGGCGAAGGAGGCGAAGTCCGAGGCGGTCAGCAGCTGGGCCCAGATGAGGTTGATGGCGTCCTGCATCGCGATGACCCCGGAGACGTCCGAGATCGGCTCACCGACCAGCAGGGGCCGGTTGGGGAGCTCCACCATCGGGACCCGGCCCATCGGGTTGGGCTGCGGGTTGGGCTCATCGCCGGTGTCCCGCAGCTCCCAGGCGCGGATCTCCTCGTCCACCTGGGCCATGGCGGCCGTCTTGGTGCTGCGCTGCAGGGACCGCTCGAACTTCCACAGCTCATCGGCGGTGTAGAGGGTGACGTACTCGCGGGAGCCGTCCTGCCACCACTTGGCCGCAGCCACCCGCTCCCGGCGGGAACCGGCGCGGTAGGCGACGATGGACTGCGAGGCGTCCTCGAAGGTGACGACCGGCGTCTCCTCGTCATCGGGGTTGCCCCACACCAGGACGTGGGAGCGGGCCCCGTTGCCGGCGCCGAGGAACCCCAGCTGGCTGTCGGCGTCCAGGCCGTTGGCCATCCACACCCGCCACAGCTCGGCGTCGGCCTTGTCCCGGCCGTAGGGCTTGACCCCCACGACCTCCAGGCGCTCGACCGGAGCATCGGCCACGACCTGCACCCAGTTGTCGGAGAAGTGCTGGTAGCGCTTGCCGAAGTAGTCCCGGAACTCCGAGGACGCGAACCGCAGCGCGTGGTCGCCCCGGTAGTAGTCGGTGGCCCGGTTGACCCCACCGGAGCGGGCCAGCAGCTCCATGCACAGCTGGTCGGCCAGCCGCTGGGCGCGGTCGAGGGTCAGGCCCATGGGCACCTCCTCAGCTGGATGACGTGTAGACGTAGCGGCGCGGCTTGGGCCGGGCCTCGCCCGCGGCGATCGCGTCCCCGGCGGCCTCGTGAGCGAGCACCGAGCTCATCGCGGCGTCGATCTTCTGCGGGTCGCTGGCCTTGGCGAGGATGTAGCGGCCACCCGGGCGGGCGGCGCGGCGGGCGTTGGCGACGTGCGCCGTGGTGATCGGGCAGCCGTCGTGCGACCAGGTCGAATCCGCCTTGCCGACGTCGGTCACCAGCCGCTCCAGCGCGGCGTGCATCTGGACGGGACGGCGGGTGTACCAGCGGATCACCCGCTTCTCGCCGTACTTGTCGACCCACCCATCGATCTCGGTTTCCCAATAAGGAGGGTCGGGGTACAGCCGGACGACGTCGTAGTAGGCCATGAGCTCGTCGAGGGCGGCGTCGACCTCCAGGCGCGGGACCTGGCCGCCGTAGTCCGCCGGGTCCCAGATGGTCGGTAGCCGGTCGGGACCGTACCGCGGAGTGAACTGGTAGCCGTCGAGTGTCTCGGCGCGGATCGCCGTGTGGTCGTCCAGGTCCGAGC
>JAFACJ010000972.1 GCA_023425615.1 Actinomycetes bacterium | reverse complement strand
GTACGAGAAGGAGGCGCTGGGGTACTTCTACCAGCGGCAGCGGACACCGGAAGCGGGCGTCCGCTACGAGGTGGCCCGGAGCGGCTTCAAACTGCTGCCCGCCCTGCCCTCCACCCCGCCGCCGACCCCGACCCCGACCCCGTCGCAGCCGCCCGGCGGGAATCCCGCCAAGCCGACCGAGCTGACCCTGCGCACCTCGACGCGCGCCGTGAAGAACGGCCCGCTCAAGCTGACCGGCGCCCTGACCGGACCGGTGTGCGGAGCCTGCCGGGTGCGGTTGTACTTCCAGCCCGAGGGCAGGCACACCTGGAAGCGGGTCGCGACCGCGACGACCTACGCCGACGGCGACTACCAGGCGACGGTCAAGGCCACCGGTGACGGCCGCTACCAGGCCAAGGCCGAGGGCCTCGCCAGCACGATCAAGAAGGTCGACGTCGGCCTGAAGACCGCGATCAAGGTCAAGATCAAGCCCCGCCACCCGCGTAGGGGCGCCAAGTTCACCGTCTCGGGCACCCTCAGCTCCTATGACGGCAAGTGGCGGCGCCTCGCCCGCCACCAGGTGTGCCTCTTCACCGCCACCGGCAGGAAACTGGCCTGCGTCAAGACCGACAGGCACGGCACCTGGCGCATCACCCTCAAGGCCCGCAAGGACCTGACCTTCCTCGTGGCATCCACCCCTTCCGACACCTACCTCCCCACCTCCGGCGCCTTCCGCATCAAGGTCCGCTGACCGGCACCAGCCGTCCATCGGCGGCCCCTGCCCGTCAACGCCAGGCGCTCGGCACTCCCTCGGAAGCCTTGGGAGCCGGAGACCGGATGCGGGAAGGAAACCCTCCTCTGCCGAAGTATTCGGCAGAGGAGGTTCGCTTGAGTCGGCCCCGGAGCCTCGCCGCGAGGGGGAGCACCGGCAGCTTCCACTTCACGGACGTGAAGCATGGTGAGGTGGTCCTTGCTTTGCGCATGAGGCTTCTCTGATCACCCCTCCAGGTCAGGGCGTGGGCGGCGGCCAGCGAAGTGGAACCGGTGTCCCTTCCCGCCTATGGCTCCTGGCCGAACTGGATCGAGCCGACGTTCGCCGCCCTGTCCGCTCATGGACCTGTCGCGGTCGTGTTCGTCATGCCTTGGTCACCGGTTCCTGGAGTTCGGTGACCCATGCGTCGTGGTCGGCGGGGCACTCCAGGTTGATCTCGCGTGGGTAGCCGGTCGAGCGGTAGCCGTTGGCGTCGATCCAGCGGCCCAGGGTTTGGACGGTGGGGAGGACGGTCGCCATCGAGCCGCGGTGCACGATGGTCGCCGCCTGTTCGATGGGCGGCAGGTTCAGGATGCGCAGACCGTCGTCCTCTCTGAGGGGTGCGGAGACCTCGACGCCTGCGTGGATGAGGATCCCGCCGTCGGGGGCGTCCTCGTAGTAGGCGACACCGGGTCCGGAGGGGGCGATGCCTGCCTCCTCCAGACGCTTGAACAACTCGCCGTACAGGGGCTGGATGACCGGCCCGATGGCGTCGAAGCCCGGCGCCGTGCCGGTCAGTTCGGCCACCCGCACGCTTGGCAGGCTCTTGAGTACTACCTCGTCGCTGGGCATGTGGCCCTCGCTTTCGATGGAGCGGAGTCTCGCCTCGACCTGGGCCAGCCTGGCCGACTGCGCCGCCACGGCCGCCTCCAACTCGGCGCGTCGCAGCCGGAGCATGGCGCGTAGTTCCTCGGTGGTGACCTTCTCGTCCACGATCTTCTGGACCTGTTGAAGGGTGAGGCCGAGGCCCTTGAGCGCGATGACGCGGTTGAGGCGGGCCAGCTGGGCGGCGGTGTAGTAGCGGTAGCCGGTGGCCGGGTCGACGTGGGCCGGGCGCAGCAGTCCGATGGCGTCGTAGTGACGCAGCATCCGGACCGACACGCGGCCGTGCCGGGCGAAGTCTCCGATGGCGAACATGATGTCTCCGAGTCGACCGCCTGACACGGTGTGAGGGTCAAGGACCCCACTGCGACCTGGTGGCCGGCGTGGCGGATGGCCATGGTGGCCGGTCTCGGTTGTCGTCCTGGGCGGAGACCCGGGAAGAGCTCCGCCCGCTGCTGAAGACGTTCAAGCGTGAGGGCGAGAGCGATCGCGGGTGCTAGCCGAGGCCGCCGGAGATGATCTCCCAGCGTTCGGAAGGCGGGTTTCGGCCGAGGGTGTAGGACCAGAGGTTGGGGCCGTTGATCATGCTCATTTCTTCCCGTTGCTGGAGGTGGAACTCCACCGTCACGTTGACGGCTTCCTTGTAGCCGCCTTGGTCGTATGAAGTCGGTGTCGCGGGGCTGATGTTGATGTCGGAGAGTTTCTTCCAATTGCAGAAGGGGCTGTCCACGACGGACTCCTCGTGTTTCAGGTAGGAGTCTGAGGTGAGGGTTCTGGCTGTTTCTCTGTCGTTCTTCACGACGGCGTCCAGGTAGGCCCTGACCACCTTCTCCGGGGCGGCGTTCGCGGCCGGTGCGTCGGCCTGGCCGTGGAAGAGGTCGCAGCGGATCTGCGTCGTGTTCGCCAGGCTCGCTCCGGCGGCGACGGTCAGCAAGGCGACCACCAGCAGTAGCGACTGTTTTCTTTTCGAGTTCATGCTCACGGTGTCGCCTCTCAGGGGGAAGCGGCTTGGGGCCGATACCGGTGAGATGTTCCGTGTGGGAGGTCTGGTTCAGAGGGTGTGGGTGAGGCCGGCTTCTCCACGACGCGGTGGGATTTGTGTGTCCTGTGCCAAGACAGTGGGGAGTGCGGCGGCGAGAGTGGGCCCATGATGCGTAACCGGGTGTTCGTCGCTTTCATGGTTCTTCTCGTTCTGGTGATCGGCGTGCCGGCTCATGCGGACACCTGGCGGCGGATCTCCACGCCGGTCCTGTGGCCGGTCTCCCAGCTCAAGGACTTCGCCTCGGATGGTCAGAGCGTGTGGATAGCCGGTGGGCAGGGCTATGTCTGTCTTCTTCCCGGCCGGTTCTCCTGTGCGTATGAGAATCCCGGTCTCGATGTGGTGCGCCGTTACGACGGCGCCAAGTGGGTGGAGTATCCCGTTCATGGGCGGGATGCGGGTGGCTTCGGTGGACGCGTCATCGGCACGATCAAGGCGAGCGGCGGCGAGGTGTGGATCCAGGGCGACAAGGACGTCGGCTATCTGGCCAGGCTCACCGGGTCGGCGTTCGAGAAGGTGGAGCCTCCCGCCTCGGGAGCCGGTAACCGTCTCCTGGACGTCGGGCCCGCGGGTGTCTGGGTGGCGGACGGTGAGGCGCTCTACCGGCGCACGGGCGCGACCTGGACGCGGACTCCGCTCCCGGCGGACGCCGAGGCGGTGTACGGGGTGTCGGCACGTTCGGCCACCGACGCCTGGGTGATCGGCCATCTCGCGGACCGCGTGTTCACCGCCCACTGGGATGGCGTCGCCTGGACTCAGGTGCCCGTCGAGAAGCTGGTGAACCGGCCGCTGAACATCAAGGTGGGCGCCGGTGGCGAGGTCTGGGCGCACACCATCAACGAACTGCTGCACTGGGACGGCACCGCCTGGACCGTGACCCGGAACCAGAGCCTGAACACCATGCGGGAGATCGAGCTCGACGCCTCCGGCACCCTCTGGATCCTCTACGGCGGCCGGCTCTACCGCCACGCGAACGGCGTCTCCACTCCGGTGGGGGATCCCCTGCTCGACCAGTTCGACCTCAAGTTCCTCGCCGCCCGGGGCGATTCCATCTGGGGCCTGGGCACGGGGCCCTTCGACGGCTACAACGTCCTCACCAACGGTTAGCCGTTCCCGCGCGGCGCCGTGCCCCGTCCGGGAGCGGTCCTGGAC